>NZ_BAACAP010000101.1:0-18983 GCF_045865695.1 Scytonema hankhaensis NUACC26 | reverse complement strand
TCAGCTATCAAATTGTCACCAAAAAACATGGTGGCAAGATTGAGTGTCATTCTACTGTGGGTCAGGGAAGTGAGTTTGTCGTGCAAATTCCAATACGGCAGATCGTAACACAGAGCACTTAACTACCAAAGTTTTCGCCCCTCCATCATCGACGACAAGGATAGGCATCTCTAACATCGCCCGCTACTCTGTCGTCCAATCTTCGATGCGTAAACCCATAATTTGTCTGAAATCTGAAAAGTTTCGCGTCAACAGAACTGCTTGATTCACCAATGCAACTGACGCAATTTTCAGATCCATCGTGCCTAGCCTTGAATACAACTTCCTGAGTCCTTGAAATTCTTGAGCAGCTAGCTCATCAGATTCAAGAATGGGCACCGTGCAGTAATTGGTTAATTGCCGCTTTAGCTGCTTATACGCTTCAACTTGCTTTTCAACCGTCTGGGCTTTTGCTGCATAACTCAACCACCCGCGCATTTGCTCTTCGTAACTGATAATGCTCACCGCGACTTGAGCAGGATTAACACCTACCAATCTTTGAAGAAGACGTTGCGCTTCAGCTCCGCCACGATCTAAAACACTGAGATGATCCGTATCTAAAATGTACATCTATTCATCGAATGATTCTGGAGAACTAGAACGTAAGGATTTACGATACTCGCTTCCTAGCCGCATCGCCTCATTATAAGCGGAATTGTTCGCAAACGTTCCAGTAATTTTCTCCCACCACGGCGATTGAGATGAATCGCTCTCGACTTTGCGTTTAAGTCGTGCAACTTCAGCCTCTAGCAAGGCAACTCGTTCTTCTAACTTTTCTGGCATTAACGACAGTCCTCACCTAAACTCATTCCAATCTCGATCGTAAATCATTGTTCGATATTTCGCATAGCAAGCGATCGCATTACACTAGAGCGTACTAAGTAGAACTATTATATTATTCTCCATAATGAGTCTTAGCACGGTGAATGTATATCTCCTAGCACCTCGTCTAGAGAGTAAGTTTCATTGTTTTTTATCTGTTGAAGGGATTTTTGAAGACTTTCTCTCAATCCAGGAATTGACAACAATTCTACGGTTTCCTGTTAGCTTTCATACTCTTTGTATGATATGAGTATCGCAGAATCCCTAGTAGATTCTATCTGATAGACTTTATTTTCTTCGGTAACTAATTTAACCATATTCTCAAAGTCTTCTCTGGCAGCAGCAGCAGTTAATTTTTCCATTTGTCAACCTCTTTTTGATATGGGTTACCTAAATCCATTATAGGGTGGGCATTGCCTGTCCAGTCATAAGCTCTCAACTCCTTCCCATGCTTTGTATGGGAAGGAGAGGACAAAAAATGTCAAATCAACCCTATTTACCAGTTATATCTTGAATATCCGCTTTTATTACTGGTTTTGGCTAACCCCTCGCCAGTTCCTCAACTTCTACATCGTTGAGTCGGGCAGGTAGACTATGACTTGTGTTTGCGAGTATCTGAAGTGACGTATTTGGAAGTCCCTAATATATTGCACAGCGAGCAATCCGCTAGTCGCATCCTCAATTTAACCACCACTGAGGCGGAATTTACTAGCTAATATTTTTGAGTCCGGTAAAAGCGCTAAAGACTCGTTTCAGAGCGAATTTCAGCTAAGATATTGGAGATCTCTGCTTCTTCAAAGGTAATACCATGTTTGTCAAGATTACTCTGAGCTTTGTTACTATCCCACTCAAATTCAACACCTTGTAATTGATGGACAATATTCATAGGTTTATTCTATCGGGTCAGACCCCCGAATGACTCGCTATACTCTTCAAGAAATCGGGTATCTGACCAACTGATGGACTAACTACCGTATTTTACAGAACAACCATAGGGCTGAGTAGTAGAATTTGCTACAGCCTTTCCTTGCAAAACACTATTGACAGCATCTGATAAATAGTTTTTCGCCGATTTGACATCAGCAGCATTAGTACTGGGTTTATCGTCGATCGCACCCGCATATTGCAACACTCCTTTCTTATCTATAACAAACATATGGGGTGTCGTTCGGGCTTGATAGAGACGTCCAATTTCACCACTCGGATCTAAAAGCACAGCTGTTGGACTAGCATTACGAGTTTTTGTCAGTTCATTAGCTTCTTGTGGAGCCACATATCCTTGTTGTCCTTGCGCCGACGAGATAACAGATAACCAAACCACACCTTTACCAGTCGCGTCTTTTTGAAGTTGCTGCATATTATTGCTTTCGTAGTGCTTGCGAACGAAAGGACATTGGTGATTTGTCCATTCCAACACAACAGTTTTCCCTTTAAAGTCGCTGAGTTTGTGACGCTTACCATTACTATCAGTTGCAGTAAACTCTGGTGCAGGCGAACCGACACGCACGGGAGTTGCTGCTTGAGCTGCATTCTGTAAAACAGTAGGACTCTTCTGAGTGACTGTGGGAGAATTTTGGCAACCTGTCAACGCTAGAGTAAAAGCAAACAAGCTAGCTGTAATGAGTTTTTTCATGTTTTTTTGTTAGTTGTTAGTTGTTAGTTGTTTAGAAACTATTCCCCAATCGCCAATCCCTAATCCCCAATCCCCATCTACAAACTTTCTACCTTTTCTTGTATCTGTTGTGGAGAGAGAATTTGAGGTAAGATTTGTGGTGTATCAGAATTAACTGAATATAGTAAGTATAAAGGTACGCCGCTACGTCCGAAAGCTGCCAATGCTTGAGTGATTTCAGCATCGCGGTTTGTCCAATCAGCTTTGAGAAGAGCAACATTTTTTTCTTTGAAAGCAGCGATGGTTTCTGATTGGTTGAGGGCGACTCGTTCGTTAACTAAACAAGTGATACACCAAGCTGCAGAAAAGTTAACAAAGACTGGTTTCCCAGATTGGCGTAACTCAGATAATTTTTGAGCATTATAAGGTTGCCAATTGAGTCCGCTTGAAGCTGTTTGTTGAGCATCAGAGTTAGCAACGTTAGGGGCTATGCTATTTGGTAATTGTGCTAAAGTCAGGGCAAATCCCAACACCAGGAATGCTGCAATACTCGTAAAGCGTCGCGTCCAACCAGAAATCAGGTAAGTTTTTTGATGCAACCAAGCTGCCAAACCGATAAGTACTAGCCCAAATAAGGCGGCGGCTAAACCAGTGCTTCCTGTTTGCTGTGCCAACACCCAAACTAACCAAGCTGTTGCAGCGTACATTGGAAAGGCAAGAAACTGAGCAAATGTCTCCATCCATGCACCAGGTTTGGGTAAAACTTTTTGCAAACTGGGAAGAAAACTGATGAGTAGGTAAGGAAACGCTAAACCCAAACCTAATAATAGAAAAATAGTTATGGCTACTACTGGTGTCTGTGTGAGTGCGACTCCAATAGCTGTTGCCATGAATGGTGCTGTACAAGGTGTCGCGACGACTGTTGTAAAAACTCCTGTGAAGAATTCACCCCATAATCCGTTACGTGCTGCTAAACCTTGTCCCAAACCCATTAAGGAAGCACCAAAGATAAATACTCCTGATAAACTCAAGCCAACAGCAAACATTAAATATGCCAATAAGGTGACAAACACGGGTGATTGTAGCTGGAATCCCCACCCTATTTGCTGTCCCAAACTACGCAGTACGAGCAGTACTGTAGCTAGGGCTATAAAACTTATGAGTACGCCTGCTGTGAATACGAGTCCTCTCAGGCGAACTTCTTGTTTGCTGAAGTTTGATTTTTGAACAATGTTTAATGCCTTGAGTGATAGTACGGGGAAAACGCAAGGCATTAGGTTAAGGGCAATTCCACCAAGCAATGCTAACCCTAACACTTTCCATAATGCTATGGGAGTCGCTTGGGGAGTCGCTGCTGTTTCTATTTGAGTTGCGATGGTAAATGCTTGGTTGGCAATTTGTCCGTCTAAGACTTCTTGGAGAACGAGGACACCACTCACTTGTTTGACATCAGCGCGATTCCCTCTTTCCATCTGGACAGTTAAACCATCTTTATCAAAGCTTGCTTTTTGAGGAGCAGCATTGCTGATAATACCATCTTCATTAGGAAAGAATACGACTTCTTTAATCTGACTTGCTTGCAATTGCTGTGCATTTACTCTAAGTGTCAAAGTTTCACCATCAATCCGAGCCGTATTTTGCCATGGAGAGTCTTGAGGGAGAGCAGCTCGTGTTTTCTCAAAAACCTTTGTCCACTTTGTGTTATTAACGGGTGTCTCTTTTGCTATTTCTAAATTAAGATTAAGAGTCGCATTTTCTGGAATACACTCTTTTTCGCACACTAGCCAGTCAGCTTTAGCACTGAGTTGAATCGGTTTATCGGTCTTTATATTTGCTGGTGTTGTAATTTGACTCAACAGCATGACCTCATTTTTATAACCAAAATTCATCAACCCACTTGTAGGTATTCTCTCAGGATATGGATACAACAGTTCTCCTGCTGAAAATCCTGATGGTAATTTCCAAGCAATACTGGGTGCTGTCCCTGAATCTCCTGGATTTTTCCAGTAAGTATGCCATCCTTGTTTGATTTGGAAGTGCAATCCCACCCAAAACGGTTGTCCGGCTTGGATGCTATTGACTTCACTCACCAACTGTGCTTGTACGCGCTCGGTTTTCACCGGATTTGCCCAAGCAGGTAAAGGTAGGAGTGTCAAAAAACTGAGGATGAGCGTGGCGATCGCAATAAACATGGTTTGTCATGCCTAATATCTTATTCGGCTAATGAGCGATAAAATCATTAACTCGTAGTCTGAGTACAAGTAGACACAAAGCTTACAATACAAACTTTTGCGCTCTGTCTCCTTACTTATGCCTTCTTGTACTAGAAGTTTAGTAGATAATTATGACAACATAATGACAATCAGTAAATTTTACAAAAATAGTTCTTTAAAATAAGAATTTTGAGAATTACCCGCCTATGCAACAGCGGCATTTATGGCATCTAATTTTGACCAAATTTATGAGAATGCCTCTCCGTGTAGTTCTGGTAGTCCCTTTTGTACTACAAATCTTTGCTTCTGTGGGGTTAACAGCGTTTTTTTCCTTAAAAAATGGGCAAAAAGCTGTTGATGAGGTTGCTCTCCTTTTGAGAAATGAACTAGCAAATCGGATTCATCATTACATCACCGATTACATGGAACAGCCCCAACTCGTGACTCAAATTAATGCCAATGCCATTCGTTTTAGTGAGTTGAATTTGAAGGATTCTAAAAGTTTAGAACGCCATTTTTGGCATCAAATGCAAGTGTTTAAATCTCTAAGCCCGATCGCATTTGGAAGTGTAGAAGGAGAAATTTACGCAGTCGATCGTTTGAATGATGGTTCGCTTGTCATCAGAATCAAAGACCGATCGACGGGTGGTCAGTACCATACGTATAGCACCGATAGCCAAGGTAATCGCACGAAGTTAATTCAAGTTAGCACAACCTTCGATCCCCGCACTCGTCCTTGGTACACAAAAGCCGTGAAAGCTGGTAAAACGACTTGGACTGAAATTTACCCATATTTTTCTTCATCGGGACTAGCAATTAGTGCGACTCAACCTCTGTATGGACAGAAAGGCATTTTGTTAGGTGTCACAAATGCAACTCTATCTCTCGCTCAACTTAGTAAGTTTTTGCAAAGTTCAAAAATTGGGCGTTCGGGAAAGACTTTTATTATGGAGCCTTCTGGAAACTTGGTAGCTAGTTCCACAAATGAAAAACTGTTTACACTCCATCGCCAGCAAGGACGAGAGAAACGCAAACGGTTAACAGCTCTCGCTAGTAGCGATCGCGTCACTCGTTTGACAGCACAGTATTTAAAATCAAAACTTAGTAGCTTTTATAACATTAACAACCCTCGACAAATCGACTTTGAAATTGATGGTAAGCGACAATTTATACAGTTGATGCCATTCAAAGATGACTACGGATTAAATTGGATCGTTGCCATTGTGGTTCCAGAAGCCGACTTCATGGAACACATCGAAGCAAATACAAGAACTACAATTTTGCTGTGTTTGGCGACATTGATAGTGACAACCGTGACAGGTGCTTTCGCTGCTCATTGGATTACTCAATCCATTACCCGTTTGAGCGAGGCTTCCAAGAAAATTGCTAGTGGAAAATTAGATCGAACTGTTGCAGTAGAGGGAATTCAAGAACTCAGAGTTCTTGCTGAAGCTCATAACCAAATGGCTGCTCAATTACAAGAGTCATTTGCTGAACTATTAAAGACTAACAAGCAACTAGAAGCTGAAATTGCCGAACGCAAACAGGTAGAAAAAGCTTTACGCCTGAGCGAAGAGCGATTCCGGTTAGCGCTCGATCGCCTTCCCCATCCATTTGTTATTTATGATGCCGAACGTCGGTTGCAGTTTGTCAACGCTTTTGGTGTTAATCGCAGTGGTTGTTCTGAGGAAGCACTTATTGGTCATAAAGATGAAGAACTATTTCCATATGAAGTTACAAATACTTATTTACCACTACTACAAAAAACTATAGAAACTCGTACCATTAAAAGTGGTGAGTGCAAGATTGACTTGCCTGGTGGACCCTTCACCATAATTGTTACCTACATTCCGTTGTTGAACGAACATGGAGAAATTTCTCAAATTCTTGGTCACACTTATGATATTACCGAACGCAAACGGATAGAGGAGCAATTATCGCATAACGCATTTCACGATACATTAACAGGTCTACCAAACAGAGCTTTTTTTATAGAACGCTTAAAATATGCACTTGAGCTAGCTAAACGGCAAGAAAATTATTTATTCGCCGTGGTATTTATCGACCTAGATCGATTTAAAGTCATTAATGATAGTCTCGGACATATCATGGGAGACCAATTCCTACTAGTTATTGCCAGCAGGTTGAAAGCCTGTCTGCGTCCTACAGATACTTCTGCAAGATTTGGAGGGGATGAATTTACAATTCTACTCGAGCATATCCAAGACGTATCGGACGCGATAAAAGTCGCTGAACGGATTCAACAGGAACTGCTGTTACCTATTGAACTTGACGGACAAGAAGTATTCGCAACAGCCAGTATTGGCATTGCTTTAAGTTCGATAGTAGATTATCACCATCCAGAAGAGCTGCTCAGAGATGCTGATACGGCAATGTACCGAGCCAAAGCACTAGGCAAAGCACGCTACGAGCTATTTAATTCCGATATGTACGCTGATGCTTTAGCTAGATTGCAATTAGAAACCGATTTGCGTCGAGCAATTGAACGTCAAGAATTTCGAGTTTATTATCAACCGATTATTTCGCTATCGAGTGGCTCGATTTTGGGTTTTGAAGCTCTACTGCGCTGGCAACATCCAGAACGCGGTTTGCTTAATCCGACAGAATTTATTCCTTTAGCAGAAGAAACTGGATTAATTATCGAGATTGGTTACTGGATATTGCATGAAGCTTGTCGTCAAATGCAAGCTTGGCAACTAAGCGGAAATCCAAATTTGCTGGAGAAGATAATTGTTAATCTCTCTCTTAAACAATTTTCTCGCTCGGATTTGACTCAACAGATTCAACAAGTTCTACAGTCAACAGGTCTCAATCCTAGAAGTTTAGTTGTAGAGATTACTGAAAGCGTCATTATGGAAAACGGCGACAATACGACTGCAACTCTCTCACAACTCAGAGAGTTGGGTGTTGAGATATCAATCGATGACTTCGGTACAGGTCACTCTTCATTAGGTCGTCTTTACAGCTTTCCAATTAGTTTGTTGAAGATTGACAAATCTTTCGTTAGCCCTATAGATACTAGCAGCAGAAATTTAGAAATTATTGAGATAATTGTCACGTTGGCACATAAACTAGGTGTAAACGTAACAGCTGAAGGTGTAGAGACAGAAGAGCAATTGGCTTTTGTCAGAAAGTTAAACTGTGAATATGCTCAAGGATATCTTTTTTCCACACCATTAAATAGCTCGGATGCGACAGCACTAATTCTAACAAATCCTCAATGGTGAGATTTGGAGCAATGTCTAAAATAATATGTCTGACGGATTGACAGAAAACGTACTGTAGGGGCGCGGCGGCCGCCGCGCCCCTACAAGTCTAAAACGACCATTATTCGTTGATACATATGATAGTCAATTTGTACAGTGCGTAAGTCTAAATAATTAGGATATTTCAATAAAAGTTTATGCTTTTGCGAGAGAGAGAGGGAAGTTGATACTTCTCTCATCCCCAGTCGTTAACTAAGTACGCATGCGTCTCTTGTACCGCTTGGATCTGGCAACTGCTTGAGCTTTACGCTTATTTTTTTCCAACGGTGTTTCAAAGTGACGATTTTTCTTCAGATCTGGAAGAATTCCTGCTTTAGAGACTTCTCGCTTAAATCGGCGTAAAGCTGACTCAATTCCTTCGTTCTCGCCCACAATAATTTGGGTCATTCTATCTCCTCATCCATTTTGGTTGGTGGAAAACAATGTAAAATAATACAAGGACAAAAAAGGGCAGACTCTTTGCCCGCCCAAGTGACCTTAGAGTTTAACAGACTTGTGTCTTAAATCTCTAGTAGCGACGAGAGTATCCGCCACCACCGTTATTTCCCCGTCTGTTGCCACCAAATGAACCTCTATTATCTTCCTTGGGCTTGGCTTTGTTGACTTTGAGATTGCGACCCATCCACTCAGCCCCATCTAGGGACTCAATTGCAGCAGCTTCTTCTGCCTCTGTTCCCATTTCTACGAAAGCGAAACCGCGAACGCGACCAGTTTCCCGGTCTGTAGGTAATTGAACGCTCTTAACTGTTCCATACTCAGCAAAAACTTGTTCGAGGTCACCTCGTTCTACCTCATAGGATAAGTTACCAACATAAATCGACATCAGATTATCTCCAGAATCAGAAGGTGTAGAGATTTTAGATTCGGAGATACGCTTGCCATAGAATAAAAACAAGGTGCATAACCGAATAGAACCCTAGAAACATAGGATAGCATAACTTTGCAAGTCGGTTACTCAAGATTTGTGAAATTTATCAATACTACTTAAGTGGGCATTGGGCATTGGGGCATTGGGCATTGGGCATTGGGCATTGGGTCATCAATAATTTCTTAACTATTCCCTATATTGAGTGATGGTCATAGTTTTAATTATTATCTAAGTGACAAATGATAAGTTTTTCTCTATATTTATGAAGTAAGATTGATATAGCAGTCCTAAATTATTTGTGTGAACCTAGATCCCCGACTTCTTTGATAAGTCGCGGATCTGAGCCTTTCAATTCTTACAAATCAGATAAAATTGCTATAGTTAATTATCTTGTTTTCCAACTCTTTATAGCATTATGTGACTCTTATTTAATTTTTGAAATAGACGTGAAATACCCAAGACCCAATCATCAAACTAATTTATAATTCATGACTCATCAAGAAAATACATCTTTACCTGGTTGGTCTCTAGACGAGCGAAACCCACAATTTATTGAGTCATTAATGCCAGTGTGGGAATGGTTTTATCGGTATTACTTCCACGTGAAAACCGATGGTTGGCATCACATCCCCTTACAAGAGAAGGTATTGCTAGTAGGCTCTCACAACGGTGGAATGGCTTCTCCCGATTTACACATGATGGCGTATGATTGGTTCCGCCAATTTGGAACTCAGCGTCTGGTATATGGTTTAATGCACCCATATGCTTGGAAGATTAGCCCTTATACTTCCCAACTCGCTGCCAAAGCTGGAGCTATTGTAGCGCATCCTAAAATGGCAAGCGCTGCCTTAGATCGAAATGCCAGTGTTTTGGTTTACCCAGGAGGACAGTACGATATGTTTCGTCCTCACAGCGAGCGATATAAAATCCACTTTGCCAACAACAAAGGTTTTATCAAACTGGCTTTACAAAAAGAAGTTCCTATTATTCCTGTTATATCTGTAGGTGCTCACGATACTTTGATTGTTCTAGGAGATTTTTATCATATAGCACGCGAGTTACACCAATGGGGATTACCATGGTTGCTAGATATAGACCCAAAAGTATTTCCTATATACTTGGGTTTGCCTTGGGGTTTATCTATTGGACCTTTGCCTAATTTTCCTTTACCCGCAAAAATTCACACTCGCATCTGTCCCCCAATAATGTTTGAGAAATATGGCAAAGAAGCTGCTAAGGATCGCAATTATGTAGCTGAATGTTATTCTTTAGTTTATACCCAAATGCAGCAAGACTTGGATCGTTTGGTGAAGGATGTACAGATGGAAAAATAGCTATCTTGCTCAAAGCTATACAAACGCTCGTCCGCTACGGCTTGGACTTCATATTCAGTCCGCGTAGGTGGACTTATACCATTTCACTTTTTTGGTGATACAAATACCCTGTAGGGGCGCAAGGCCTTGCGCCCCTACGACCAATGATATGTATCATGCATTTCGTAAATTGGTATTAGCTTGTCTAGCCGCGATTTCCACTCGCTTGGTGTTTTTTCCAAATTGGGATGCTCTCTTTAAATCCAAGTTTAGCTAATAACTCATGCCAACGCTCAACAGGCAAACTTCCTCCTGAAGCAAAGTCATGTCCATGACCGTAATTACCTTCATCTTCTGACAATCCGATATTGCGTAAAAAGTCTAGCACGTTGATTTCAGAATCAGTTCTGACACTAAAATTTACTCGTCCGGGAATGTATCCTGAATTGGCAACTATAACAATATACTTTGGCAAAAGCGATCGCCAACTTTGAGCAATTAGTGGATGGATCTGACAAGGCGAGTTAATTTGCACCAAAGCTACATTTCCTGCAAAGATAGGTGCAGCTTTTCTCGCTTCATCCATTGCAGCTTTTACCTCTGCTCTTGCAGAACGCAGTTGCTCCACTTCTGGTGTATTCGAGTTAAATATATCGCGGGGTGAATTGTGAGTCAGCAACACCTCAGCAGCGACTTCTGGGTTGTATTGAGATGCACGTCGAACTGCGTTAATCAAGGTAGTTGCTTCTTTAAGGTACTTAGCAGTATACCTACTCTTGGCAACTCCCAACATTTCAAACGGAGCTTTTTCCCCCAAATCGCTGATAGTTCCAATTGCAGCAATCCAGTCTAAATTAGATACATCTACAATACCTTTGCACAATTCCCAAACAATGAGTGAAGTATTGGGAATGGGTTCCCAAGTATAAGCACTGATGAGAGTATCTCCTGGTGGTACTCCTTCTGGACGGTGGTGGTCAATAAAGCAAGTAGGAATACCGGGAATAACTGATTCCGATTGACTACCAAGGTCAAGTACAAATAAAGAATTGGGTGCAGCAGCTTGTACCTTTTGACGATTAGCGATCGTCCAAGCGTTACGTTCTCTATCTGGAATAACTCGTGTCACATTTCCAAAACCAGCTTTTGACAATGCCAACTCCAATACTACACCAGCTGCGATCCCATCCGCATCTGAATCATGAAGTAAGACTAGGCGTTGCTGCGGATCGAGGCGTTCGACAAAAGCCTTGAAAGCATCACGTGCTGTTTCTAAAGTTGGTGTCGTAGAGAAACTCGGAGATGAGATCGTTGGTTTTGTTGTTTCCTCTGCTTCCTTCTCTTGTGGAGAAACTGAAATAATTTGAGCCAAACGCTTCACTGTTTCAAGGGTATCAATTTCTCGAACAGGCTTATCGTTTCTGATTCTAAGAATGCGGGGAAAGCGCAGGGCGTAACCGCTATTATGTCTGTCTGATGGTTGTACCCGGTCAAAAGTGATTTCCAAAACAATTTTTGGTTCCACCACACACACCTTACCATGCTCTAACTCTTGTAAAGTATGAGCGCGAAACCAATTGCTGATTTCGGTTACTTCTGCATCGGTTAGCCCTGAGTATGCTTTACCCACATTTAAAAGTGTTGGATCGTCTTCACTTTTACGGACTGCAAAAGTAAAGTCGGAGAGGAAACGGCTTCTTCTTCCCGTACCAACTTCTGCTGCTGTGACAACAACATCTAGGGTTGCGAGCGCACGTTTAACTTTGAGCCACTCGCGTCCCCGACGACCTGGTTTATAAGTGGAATTGAGGTCTTTTACCATCAATCCCTCATTTCCCCGTTCGCGAGCTGCTGTAAATTCTTCATCTAAGTTAGAAATATCAGGAAACTGTTTGTGAATTCCCAACCGTATTCTTTCATGATTTAGATGTAAAGATTCCAAAATTGTACGACGAGTCTCAAAAGGTTCGTTAATTAATACCCGTCCTTTATATAAAATATCATAAGCAACAAATGCAACAGGTACTGTATTGAGTAAATCTTCTGAAACTTTTTTTCGTCCCAAGCGCTTTTGCAGTTCTTGAAATGGTAATATTTCTTCACCATTAATTGGTACAATTTCGCCATCTAAAATTAAACCGCTTGCTTGATCAGTTTTTGATTCTAGCTCTACTAAACTAGCAAGCGGATTTATGAGATCGGGAAAGCTAAGGGTAATTTCGTCAAGGGTACGTGAAAAAATAGCAATACGTTTATTACGAGCGACTGTACCGTGTAAAATCTCTTGGTCTTCTAAAGCAGGTGCAACATGAACTTGAGCGCGAATCCCGTCATATTTGTCTTCAACAGCAAAACCAGCAGGCATTTGCTTTGTGACTTCTGTTAAATCTGTAACGGGACTTGCTAGCATAAATTTGATGGGATGAAAGAGCCGCATTTTTGCTTTGTCAAGTTGTCCGTTCCGAGCAAGTACTGCTGTTTCACCAATATCACCCGTTAACATATTTACCCATTGGATTTTATGAACGGGGAGTTTAAAAAGACGAGCGATCGCATCTTCAACTGCGCCTTCTTTTAATCCAATCCTAAGATCGCCTGCTAAGAGTTTGACGATATATTTTGCTTCTAGAGGTGTTGCTCGTTTTAGTAAATCTATCACTAGAGAGATTTTGCGTTTTGTTCCTGTTGCGATCGCAAGCTCTTCGAGTTTTTCTGATAAATTTGACAAGGTAAGAGGAGGTTGATTTTCTAATTGATAAGGGTGGGCGAAAACCTCAAAGGCTACGTCACCGGGATCGCCTTTTTTAACTATCTTCTTTTGGATTTCTGATTTTTCAACACAGCTGACAGTTGCGATCGCGCTTAACAAAGCTGCTCCACCTACATTAATAGTACGTTGGTCGCGTAATGGAAAGAGGTAACCTGAAAAATAACGAGCAGCCAGTATTAAATCGCGATAAGCGAAGCTTAACGGCTTAAGCCGTATCGCATAATTTTCTAAAATAATCCCCTAGCAATGCTGCTTTTTCAGTGCGTTTTGATGTCGCGGCGATACTTTCTGCAACTTCAGCAAAAAGGATTAGCTCGTTATCCTGTATATTTGAATTATTGGTAATAGTTTCAAACACGGCAAATCTGGCTCTGGAGAACTATAATATAAGAATTAGTACAAGCTTAGTTCATCTGTCTAAAAGAGTAGAAAAACTTGAGACATGAAATTAAGACAAACCTTCTAAAGAACGATGACAAATACAGATACTATCTTCAAGCATTTCCCCACCATTGAAACAAAGAATTTAATTTTAAGAGAGACGAAACTAGCTGATGCACAAGACATTTTTCAGATTTTTGCGAATGATGAGGTTACTAGATATCATGACTTAGAAACCGCTACTCGTGTAGAGCAAGCCCAGTTTCTTATTGAGAGGCGAGCGGAGCGATTTCAGAACAAACAGGGAATTCGTTGGGGAATTGCCAGAAAAGAAGATAATATCATTATTGGCTCCTGTGGCTATAGTATTAAAAATCGCTTTCTCTTAGAAATAGGCTATGAACTAGCAAGAGATTATTGGGGAAAGGGCATTATGACAGAAGCTCTCCAAGCAATAATTAAGTGGGGATTTCAAGAGTTGGATATTAATAGAATTGAAGCAATGGTGTTAATAGAAAATATCGCTTCTATTAGGTTATTAGAAAAAATGGGATTTCTGGAGGAAGGATTGTTGAGAGAGTATGGGTTTTGGAAAGGACAATTTCACGATCTCAAGTTATTTTCTCTACTCAGAAAAGAATATAGGAATCATCAATGATTTGTGAAAATTTTTTAGTACTGTAGGGTGGGCAATGCCCACCACTAAGGCTTCTGGTGGGCATTGCCCACCCTACTACGTGTATTTTACAAACTCCTACACGGATTGCTATATCACAAGCAAAGTATGGCTAAAGCTTTTAGAACCGGTACTGGATGTATAAGTAGTAATATTAACATTTTCTAATTACGGGTTCCCCAACCAATAGACAAAGGTATCCAGGATATTCTGAGGTGTTGAGAGCATGAATAAACTAAATGGCATTAGATCTGTCTGAATCTTCTCAATCAAGACAAACGCTTCAACCAAATTCCTTGCGTCGGTTATTGAATGTTAAAGAAATTTACTACGAACCTGCTGTTAATGACTATGCTAGAGGTCAGGAAATTCTAACACAGTATCCCGACGCCAAGCTTATTGAAGTGGCTTCTCATTGGAAAATTCCAGAACTACATGGCAATTCTGAATCAGTAGAAGACTGGAACCGCATCAAACGCAATGTTCTAGTTTTGGGTGTTAAAAAATCTATTCAAAGTCGCCCGAACTGTAGATCTTCTGATTTTATCGCACCTTCTCACGCAAACGGTTGTGCCATGGCTTGTGCGTATTGTTATGTCGCTCGTCGTAAAGGCTACGCCAACCCCATAACGACCTTTGTTAATATAGAACAAATAGTCCGGTATATAGAAAGACACGCCAATAAACAGGGCGTCAAACAAGAACCAAATCAAGTAGATCCTAAATACTGGGTGTATGAGATTGGTGAAAATAGTGATTGTTCGGTAGATGCAGCAATTTGCGATAACGTTAAAGACTTAATTGCAAAATTCCGATATTTGCCCAATGCGAAAGCAACCTTTGCAACCAAACGAGTTAATCGAGATTTGCTCGATTGCGATCCACAAGGAAAAACACGCATTCGCTTTAGTCTCATGCCTGAGTCAATGGCTAAAGTAGTAGACTTTCGCACTTCGAGTATCCCAGAACGTATTGCTGCAGTGAATGATTTTGTTGCTGCAGGGTATGAAGTTCACCTCAACTTTGCACCTGTTATTTACTACGAGGGATGGTTGACAGATTACAAAGAATTGTTCAAACAAGTAGATGATACTCTCTCACCTCAAGCTAAGCAGCAGCTGCAAGCAGAAGTTATTTTTCTGACACATAATGATGAGCTTCATGAAGTTAATATGGGTTGGCATCCTCAAGCTGAGGAGATTTTGTGGCGACCCGATGTGCAAGAAGTGAAGTATTCTCAGACAGGCGGGAAGAATGTACGTTACAAACGGGGTCTTAAAGGAAAACTTGTTGAGCAATTTTGTCACCAGCTAGGGGAGCAATTACCCTATTGCAATATCCGCTATGCGTTTTAATATAAGTGTTGCTGTTTAGAGCAAAAATTGTTCTTTAATTTATTATAAATATTATAAAGTGTGTAAAAATATTTCAGAATGGTTTGTATTATGGTTATTAAGCTTGAATTGAAACCAGAGGTTGAAGCACGTCTTGTTGCCAAAGCAACTGCACAAGGGGTTTCCATAGAAACTTACCTTGAGTCTCTTATAGAAGAATTGACCGACCAAGAAGGAAAAACTTTAGCAGAAAACGACTGGCACAGTATACTAGATGAATTAGGTAAAAGTCCTTCTCTTACACAAGCACAGCCACTTTCAGACGATGCGATCTGTCGTGAAAGCATCTATCGTGAGAGGGAAGATAGCCAGCTATGAGTTATCTAGTAGATACAAATATTTTGTTAAGATTAGTACACAAATCTGACTCTATGCATCTTGTTACTAAAAGTGCATTAGTTACACTTCAAGAGCAAGGAGAAGCTCTTTGTATCGTCCCACAAAATCTTATTGAATTCTGGGCAGTTGCCACAAGACCCACAAATAGCAATGGACTAGGGTTAACAGCAAGCGAGGCATATCGAGAAATGTCTCTTTTGAAACATCTTTTTTCTATTAAAGAAGATGTTCCAGCCATTACTACTATATGGGAAAGTTTAGTTGTTAAATATCAAGTTCTGGGAAAGCAGACACACGATACACGGCTAGTAGCAGCGATGATAGCCAATCAAATAACACACTTACTGTCGTTTAATATTAATGATTTCAAACGTTTTTCAGAAATTGAAGTTCTCGATCCCCGAACTTTTAAGGGAGAATAAAAGAATATCGACTTTTTAACCATAGAGATGTAGGGATATGGACGAGTTTACAAAGATAGAACAATTCAAGCAGCTGTTGGAGCAAGAGCAAAAATGCCCGGAGTCTCTACCAAAACCTTTACAAGCCCTTTGGTACGACAAAAAAGGTGACTGGAATATAGCGCATGAAATTGTACAAGATGCTAGTGATGCAGACAGCGCGTGGGTCCACGCTTACTTACACCGGAAAGAAGGAGATCTGAAGAATGCTCGTTATTGGTACAGACGCAGCGATCGCTCAGAATCAAAAGAAAGTTTAGCTCAAGAATGGGAACAAATAGCTTCTTATTTACTAATGAAGGTGAAATAAGCATGGATGGAGATGAACTAAAGCGGCGTTATACAGCAGGAGAGCGAGATTTTCCAACAGCCAAGCTTATTGGAGCTAAGTTGATAGAAGCTAACTTAGTTGGAGTCAATTTATTTGCAGCAGATTTAACGGATGCTAACCTTGCGAAAGCCAAGTTATGGGGAGCTAACTTAGGAGGAGCCAATTTAGCCAAAGCTAACTTAACGCGAGCTAACTTAAGTGGTGCAAACCTACATGAAGCCAATCTTAGGGGAGCCCGGTTAAA
Source organism: Scytonema hankhaensis NUACC26 (assembly GCF_045865695.1). Classification (NCBI taxonomy): domain Bacteria; kingdom Bacillati; phylum Cyanobacteriota; class Cyanophyceae; order Nostocales; family Scytonemataceae; genus Scytonema; species Scytonema hankhaensis. The sequence goes on along the minus strand of NZ_BAACAP010000101.1, from coordinate 2,233 downwards.
CTATGCCAAACTATATGGAGCCAATCTCAGTGGCGCTTACTACGATGATAGTACTCGTTTTTCTAGAGGTTTTGACCCTGTTAGTAAAAATATGAAAAAGTTATAATTTTTGATGTCAACCTTAGAAGTTTGATTGTGCAAATATTGTGGAACTATCTCATGGCAGATATTAGCGGTACTTGGCTTGGAACATATTGGCAGCAAGAAATTCCTACTCGTTTTGAAATGACACTCGTTCAAGGCGGTAACACTGTAACTGGTAATATTTTAGATGACAGTTCTTTAGGAGAAGCCCAGTTAACTGGTGAGGTGATTGGGCGTCGTATCAGTTTTAACAAACGCTACCTCACCACATCAACCGAACCAGTAGCCTATGTTGGCACAATTTCAGAAAATGAAGATTATATGCAAGGACAGTGGAGTATCAAACTTTGGGATTTCGGACCTTGGGAAGCCAAACGCAGTGGGGAATCGCTGTTAGCAGATTTACAAACACGTTTGGAAAAACGAGTTTCTCTAACTATTTAAATTGATTAGTTTCCGTGCAATAAATGCTGTATGCTTTAGTGGTAAATTATACTGTCCATAATTTTGCATTATTTGAACTTCAAAGCCCACAGAATTCAGTTTTTCTGTAATTTCTACAATCTCATATAATTGCTGACGGTGAACTTCATCATCCCGTCGGTAATGTTCTCCTACTTTGCGGAAGGTAATAATCCGACGAGTTAATATTCCGTCTCGATTTTCTTCTTTTTCAACCAGTACAATCCAATCTTTTCCTTCAGTAAAATTTTTAATTGTGGTTTCTTGTGTGACTTGTCCTGGTTCTGCAATGTCAAAAATAAAAACTCCTCCTGGAATTAACGCATTGTATATACGATGAAAAAGATGAATCAGCTTTTCGCGATCGCTGTTTGAATCAAACAGATAGTTTAGGCATTCACCAATAGAAGTCACTGCATGACATGGTGGAATTTCTATTTGAAATAGCGAACCTACTTGAAATTTTGCCTCTGGAACCCTTGTTCTTGCGAGCTTAATCATTGCTTCAGAAATATCAACTCCAAAGACCTGATAATTAGCTTTCACAAACTCTCGTGCAGATAATCCACTGCCGCAACCTAAGTCTACTATTAAACCTTCCTGAATGTTATTTTGTTTGAGAATTTCTATTATTCCGGGAGCCGACTTTAAAGCATAATCGCTGAAACCAATATCATGAATGAATGCAAGGTCTTCTTTGTACCACATCTTGCAATAAATCCCTAAAATAGTAATTCACCGCGCAAAACTGTGACAGATTGTCCAGCTAAATAAACGCGATCGCCTCCTTCATACCTAACCTTTAATATTCCACCACGACTCGATGCTTGATATGCCAAAAACTCATTTTTTTGCAAGCGATCGCGCCAAAAAGGAGCAAGACAACAATGGGCTGCACCTGTCACGGGATCTTCATTAATTCCCAAACTTGGGGCAAAAAAGCGAGAAACAAAATCGTACTCTGAATCTTTATTTCTTGTACTAGTCACAATAATATCGGCAACAGGTAAAGTTTTCAATAATTCAAAATTTGGCTGTATTTGTCTGACTAACTCTTCAGACTCCACCTCGACTAAATACCCCAAAGAATTTTTCAAAACTGTTTTTAAAGAAACACCCAAAGCTTCTTCTAATTCTGAAGGAGCAGTCGTTTGTTCTGAATAATTTACTGGAAAATTTAGTTCGATCCAACTGCCCAACTTCTTAGCAACCAACAGCCCACTTTTCGTGTGAAAACGAGCAATTTCATCTGGTAATAAATGAGCCTCCGACCAAAGAACATGAGAACTAGCTAAAGTTGCATGACCGCACAATGGAACTTCTGTTGTAGGAGTAAACCAACGAAGCTGAAAACCGTCTTCTTGCCTTACCAAAAATGCGGTTTCAGACAAATTCATTTCTTGCGCCACTTTTTGCATCCACTCCTCAGACTGAGGTGCAGGTAAAATACATACAGCCGCCGGGTTCCCTGCAAAAGGTGTATTAGTGAATGCATCGACTTGAGTAATTATCTGTCCCATAATTTATTTCTAACCACCGTGAGGCTTACCTAGTGAAGTACCTACACCGACTGCTTAGGCAGTACGGTGTAGGCTTCGGGTTAACTCCCGAATTTCCTTGAGGCTACTCATAGAATCTGAAGACTCTATTATCAATTTCCCCCTCCGGCTTTTTATAGTTGGAAAAA
>NZ_BAACAP010000100.1:0-18844 GCF_045865695.1 Scytonema hankhaensis NUACC26 | reverse complement strand
GCCTTTACGTTTCCCAACCTGCCGTGAGTTTGCAAGTGCAAAACTTAGAACGGCAACTGGATGTCCCATTATTCGATCGTGGAGGACGTCGCGCTCAATTAACCGAAGCCGGACATTTACTTCTGAGCTACGGGGAAAAAATTCTCAGCTTGTGTCAGGAAACTTGTCGCGCTATTGAAGATTTACAAAATCTGCAAGGCGGTACTCTGATTGTAGGGGCTTCTCAAACTACGGGGACTTACCTTTTACCCCGGATGATTGGGATGTTTCGACAAAAATATCCGGATGTGGCGGTACAATTACACGTCCACTCCACCCGTAGAACTGCTTGGAGTGTAGCAAACGGACAAGTCGATCTAGCCATCATTGGTGGTGAAATCCCTGCCGAACTCGTAGAATCATTAGAAATTGTTCCCTACGCTGAAGATGAGTTAGCGCTGATTGTACCTATCTCCCATCCCTTTTCCAAACTAGACACAATTCACAGAGAAGACTTATATAAACTGCAATTCATAGCTTTGGATTCTCAATCTACCATTCGTAAGGTCATTGACCAAGTGCTATCACGCTGCGATATAGATACGCGCCGTTTTAAAGTTGAAATGGAACTGAATTCCATAGAAGCTATTAAAAATGCCGTTCAATCTGGTTTGGGAGCAGCTTTTGTCTCAACTTCCGCAATTGCTAAAGAGTTACAAATGGGACTACTACATTGTGCGCCTATCGAAGGTGTCATCGTCAAACGGATGCTGAGACTAATTTTTAATCCCAATCGCTACAGATCCAAAGCAGCAGAAGCATTTAGTCGGGAAATTCTACCTCAGTTTGCGACCCCAGGATGGAATCTAGAGTTATTAAAATCTGTACCGAAAGCCTTGGCAGTCAGTGTCTTAGATGGAGGAAATCACAACGTCGAAGATGATTAAGATGTAGTCATTAGTCAATAATCCTTAGTCCTTTGTCCTTGGTGTACAGTACAAATGACTAATGACTATTGACTATTGACCAATAATAAATTATGGAAATTTACTGTACCCGTCCGTACTGCCCTCGTCCGCAAAACTATTTTCCAGATTTAGATGATAGCGCAACCCTCAGAACAGCACAGCAAAAATATTGCACGGCTTGCGGCATGCCTCTGATTTTGGTGGGACGCTATTTACCAATCAAGCTGTTAGGTAGAGGAGGGTTTGGAGCAGCATTCTTGGCACGCGATCGCTATACACCAGGAATGCGACAATGTGTAGTTAAGCAATTTCAACCGGCGGGAAATCTCACCCCAACTCAGTTACAATTGGCACAAGATTTATTTGAACGAGAAGCAGAAGTTTTAGAACAGATAGGCAATCAACACGAGCAAATCCCCGATCTGTTTGCCTTTTTTCCCCTACTAGCCCCTGGTTCGCAAGTCGGACAGCAAGAGCAATTTTTTTATCTCGTACAAGAGTATATAGACGGACAAAACTTAGAGGAAGAATTAATTCCAAAAGGTCGATTTTCCGAACAAGAAGTCTTAGAAATTTTGCGAGAAATTCTCAAAGTTTTGAAGTTTGTCCACGATGCAAGAATTATCCATAGAGACATAAAACCCTCAAATATCATGCGCCATCGCAACGGAAAGCTCTACTTGCTAGACTTTGGCGCTGTCAAACAAATAGCTAACGCCCCAATTGGTACTAATAGCCCTTCAACTGGGATTTACTCTATGGGATTTGCACCGCCAGAGCAAATGTCAGGCGCTCAAATCTTTCCGTCTACAGATTTATATGCCCTAGCTGTTACTATTGTCATATTATTAACAGGCGAACAAGACGTAACTCGGTTATTTGATGCCTATAGCAATCATTGGAAATGGCGCGAACGAACCACTGTTAGCTCTCATCTCGCGAACATTCTCGATAAAATGCTCCAAGCAGCTGCTAGTCAGCGCTATCAGTCCGCACAGGAAGTTCTACAAGCGTTGGATACCCCTACTGGAGGGATACCCCCTACACATATCAGTCCCCGCACTCCATCATCAAATCTTCCACAGACCCAACCTCAAACACAGCTACCTACAACAGTCATACAGCCATTTTCTACAATAGAGATATTAGGCAGTGCGGCATTTAGTGGGTTTGAAAGTGGATTAATTGCTATAGCTTTATTTAGTTTATTAAAATCGCCTTTACTTGCTCTGGGCGGTTCAGCCCTCATTTTAACAATACTTATATTTACTCAAACTAGACGATGGATTGAAAGATGGGATTTATTAATTATTCCAGCTATTAGTTTTGCAATTGTATATTTTGTTCCCTTTTTACACGTAGGATTGACTCTTCAACAGTTAATAATTATACCAGCTACTGGAAGTTTAGTAGCGATCGCCACCACTGCACTATTCCGTTTAATTTACAAACTGTTATCGCGGTTACTGTAGTTATCAGTGACCAGTGACCAGTTGCTATTTCATTTACAAACTGTTATCGCTGTTACTGTAGTTACAATTGTTAGAGGATGTTTGTAAAGTCTACCGTTGTCTCAAGAGCCCCCCTAGCCTCCCTTAAAAAATGGGGAAAAATACTCTAAAAGTCCCCCTTTTTAAGGATAAAAACAGGTTAATAGAAAAACTTAAGATTCAGAAATCTAACTCTTTTCCTTGTAGTTTAAACCACTGGTCACTGGTCAGGTGGTCGTCCCGGCGGTATATATTACGCCTGGGCTCCCGAAGTAGTTCCTCAATGTTCAAGCAAGCCTTTACCTCTAGGGAGAACGCAGGAGCAATTTGTTGCTCCCTATCAAGAACCGTTGGTTCTCCCCGATGCGTGTCCTGGTAAACGGAATCAGTTGAACACTGAGGCTTTCCGGTTGGGAAGGTATCCCATAACGCGCAATCTGTTTGTTGTAGTCAAACAGACCGAGCAAATCGAACAGCAAGCTGGTACGGCTTACGCTAACTTACTGCTCACTCAGCAGGGACAGGAACTTGTGACTCAAGCCGGGTTTGTCAAAATTCGCTGACACCTGCACTTTAGAGATGGAGCTAGCTAGCTCTGTTAATCGATTCTGCTGGCAAACAGATAAGATTATCACCTTGAGTGAGAATTAAGCCCCGTTGACGCAATTTGCCCATCAAGCGGGTAACGGTGACACGTGTTGAGCCAATAGCACTACCAATTTGGGCATGGGTGAGGGGGAAAGGCAGGCAATATCCGCGAATCACATCGGGATCGGTGTCACTCATTGCAGGCTCTCCGTATTCCTCAATAAGCAGTGTGAGGAATCCTAAGAGACGGTCAATTGTGCGGCGTTGTCCTAACGCACTCAACCACAGCAGTTTGCGCTGGTGCTGATATCTAAAAGCGTCCATAACTTCCCGGCGGAAGTGAGGCCAGTTGTCTAAATCGTGCCAGTACATCCACAACACTGCTGTTTGGTCTACATGAGCGTAAGACTGGAGTGTAAATGGTGACTGAGCAACAATTTCAAAGGGCTGACCGGCACCCACAAAACCTAGAAAAGCTTCTTCTGGCGTTCTGTTGATGCGTCGAGAGGTGAGTTGACTTGCGGTGGCGCTGACTTGAGCAGTTCCCACCATGCGGATCGCACCCCTTTGCACCAAGTACAGCAATCCAGGACGGGCTGGAATGCGCTCATCTTTGCTAAAGGTACGGCAGCGATAGTGTTCCTGAGCCCAGTCAAGAATCCGTTGCCAAGTCAAAAAAGGACGAGATGCCTCAGAAAAGGAGGATGGAGATTGCATAGGTAACAAAGAGCGTTCGGCTGAAGACAAAGACGTTAAAAATGGGTGCAAGGAGTGTCTTCTTGTTTGGCACTTCAAGCATTAATCCTAACAGTGCCAGCCATGAAAAAAGTAGACAATTTAGCATCTACTCTTTTTGTTATACATCCTACTGTACAATGAAGGTAGTAAAATTTACCCCTAGTTAATTAAATTTTGCATAATTCTAATTTTCTCTCCATAGAAGAAACTTATGCCTCCGGGGAGATGACTTAGAATGACAGTCCAAGATGGCAGATTTTTTTTTAAGAAATATTTATAGTAAAAATTACATAATGAAAAAGTGGATAGCTATTAAGCAGCTAGTATATAGTAAACTAGCATCATTACTAAGTATTTATGCTGCTTATCATTCGAGAGTATGTATATTAGAAGAAAATATTCCTCTATCGCAAGGTAGAGATGATAAGAGAGTTTTTTATATCTCAGGAATTGCCTTAAAACTGGCGAAATCTGAGAAATTACCACCTTTGGACATAGCTAACGAAGTAATTTCTCATATATCAAAAAGTTATGACAATCATTTAATAATTAAAATTGTCCCTCCCGGTTGGATTCATTTGGAAGTGAGCCATGCAGTTTTAGCTATTTGGTTACAGAGTCTTATTGAGGGATTGGGGACTAGGGACTGGGGACTGGGGCATGGGGCAATGGGCAATGGGCATGGGGCAATGGGCAGTGGAGAAATATCAATCGCCAATCGCCAATCGCCAATCGCCAATCCCCAATCGCCAATCCCCAATCGCCATTACCCCTTATCCCCAGAGGGGGCCCCGAGTTCCCCAATTCCCGATGCCCAATTTACAACTCAATACGCTCACGCACGATGTTGCTCTCTTTTGCGCTTAGCGATACAAGAGGGGTTGATGAAACATCAAAAAGACGAAATCGTTTCGTCCAATATTTTTATCCCCAATGTTATTCCTTGGCTTGACAGTCATGAAAAACTACAATTCAACCAACTAGCGTCTTACCGTCTCATAAATCAACTGGTAAAAGTAACAGACCAGTTGTTTTTTTGCGTTCGTCCCGAATCAGTCAACTGGGAAAAAGCTGCATTAGAACTCAGTCATGCCTTTGAAACTTTTTGGCGTCAGTGTCGTATCTTCGGCGAAGTCAAAACAACTTCTCCCGAACTCGTACAAGCGAGACTCGGATTGATTATAGCTACTCAGGCTGTGTTAAAACTTTTACTAGAAGAAAAGTTCCGTGTTTCTGCCCTTCAAGAACTGTAAAGAATATATAACTTCTTAAAAAACTATTGACACTCCAAAAAACATAATGTATATTTCTTCTTGTGTGAGGAGCGAACCAGCGAGAGTACCGAGACGAAACACGGCCAGTCGTCGGTACTCTTTCTGATTTTTATGGTTAGTAGATAGTGGTTAGTTGTTAGTGGATAGTGGTAAACTTACTTATTACCTAGTCGCCAGCCCCCAATCGCCAATTCCTAATTTCAAGTCAGTAAAAATTTCTCAATGGCAACAGCTACGCCATCTTCCTCTACATCAGGTGCTACCCATTGAGCTAAGCTTTGTACTCCTTCCGGCGCATTACCCATAGCAATACCAATACCGGCATACTCTAGCATTTCCGCATCGTTAAAATTGTCACCAATAGTCATAACGTTGTGACTTTGTAGTCCTAATAATTCTTCAGCTAAATAACGCACCCCAAGTCCCTTATTGGCAAGGGGATGAGTTGCTTCAAAGAATGTCGCAACAGAAGTGGTGAGATATAGTTCTGCAGGTGTATACTGACGGCGTAAATTTCCTAATAACTTCTCGATGACATCTGTATCATGGCATAAAGCTAAGATTTTTGTGGGTTCTTGGTGACAGAAAAGGCGAAGATCGCCGACGACAATAGGGATTATGCCCGAACGTTGGGAATAAAGTTCGGTTTCTTCTGTTATCTCTCTGACATAAAGTTCATCATTAATGTAGAAATGCACGGATAAAAGTTTGCGGAGTTCGGGTTGTTCAAAATAATCTAAGAGTTTCAGTGCAGCGCTTTCGGAAACGGGCAAATGACTGTGAAGGTGTTGGGTAATGGGATCTTGAATCCAAGCACCTTGGTAAGTTATTAACGGTAAATTAGAACGAATTTCTTGATGAAATCGCAAAGCCGAACGATACATACGTCCTGTTGCGATCGCTACTTGAATTCCACGCGATTGAACTGCAAAAATTGCCTGCTTCACTCGTTCGCCAATTGTATTAGATTTTCCCGCGATCGTGCCATCAACATCTAACACCAGCAGTTGAATATCAGAAGCAGCAGAAAAATTCATATTAAGTAAGAATAAAGTATGAAGGATAACGGATGAAGTATGGAGTAAACTCCCTTTAGATGTATATAAGGAGTCAATGGAGATTTCCAAGACACATTTTATCCTTTATTCTTTGTACTTGTTACTTTTTGTAGATACGGAAATCAAAGTGATTAATTAACCTAAGATTGCGGGAGACACTATTAGCACTCCAATAACGCGAACGATTCTGTAGGCTTGTTACAAAATACGAAAGGGTTTCCATGAAAAAAAATCGCTTAACAGAGGTTTTTTCTGCTGTCGCTACTGTAGGTACTATTTTTTCTATAGTAGCGCCCGTCAGTGCAGCCTCATTAAACAATTCAAATGAATGGAATAACTTGGTAGCCAATCCAATTCAACCTAGAACAACTGATGGCTCGGGCTTTCAAACACTCATACCACAATTTCAGCAATTTGTACCAGCAGAAGGAATCGCGATTCCTGATAGCCAAGTTAGAAGGCTAGACCCCTCCAGATTACAACTAAAATCAGACAGCAATGTTCGTGTTTGGTTCCTCAACGAAGGTGCTGACTATCAAAATCAGTTGGCTTACGAAACTATTCAAGGCTCGAATTATCAAGCAGGGTTCGTTTTTCCAAATATTTCATGTATCAGTGGAAACAACAATAATTGCGAGCAGCCTGAGAGCAATGGGAATTTAAATGTTGGCGATTATGTCGATTTGGGAACAGTACCCGGTGGGTCGCAACTAAATTTTTGGTTAAGAGCAAATGGCGCTAATCCGCAAGACCCAGGTGGCACAGATCCAGTCACAAATATCAAAAATATCTATGGTGAAACTGCTACCCAAAATCCAGATGGCCTGGATCACATAGTAGCTTATGAGTATAATAATTACCTTCTAGTCGGATTTGAAGATCTGTACGGAACTCAGGGCTCTACAGCCGGAGGAAATGGTATTAGTGTAAGCGATCGCGATTTCAACGACCTAGTGTTCGTCGTTGATGTCGGTAGAAACAATTTAGATAATACAGCTTACGTACCAGAACCTAGTAGCTTTCTCGCTATTTTGGGCGTAGGAACCTTGGGATTGTTAAAACTACGTCGGAAATCACCTGACCAGTGACCAGTGACCAGTGACCAGTAAGGAAATTATTTATATAGGGGTGCTTCTACAATCAGAATATTTTCTAATCTTCCTCTAAGATACAAATTTATCAGCATCCATCCGCTACAGGCTGCGGTTCTTATTTCTTATATTTTACGCAAGGGAGAACTTTGGAAAAAGCTAAGCAACAGCGAGAAGTGCTTGCTGAAATTGCTCTGCTAGCGATAAAATCGCTTCTTCAATGACAAAACGTCGCGGCTTTCCGTTGTGTTCGCTGAGTTTTTCTACGACCGAACCTGCTTTTTCAGAAATTCTAGGTGGTTGGTATTCTCTTCCATTGCCAACATATCTCCATGATGTTGGCTCTTTCTTCGGTTGCTTCTCTTTAGATTTTTTGGTTTCAACTTGAATATCTTTCTTAGAAACCTCTTGAGTGCAAGCTTTTTCCAGCATGGACTGAATAACCTCAGTAGGCGTCCGACCCGTGGCTAATTTGTAGAGTGCTGATGGGGAAAGGTTGCGATTAATGCGATCGAGTTGTTCTGTAGTGAAGTTTCCAAGTATCGGGGCTAGCTTCAATAATTGATTAGCAACACCCGATATCCATCCTAAAGAACTGACTAGAGCTTCTTCATACTGTTTGGGCTTGAGTTTTTCTTTAAGGAAAAGCAATAATTGCCCAATTTTGGCTGCTCCCAATAATGTGACAGGATTTGTGAGGCTAATTTCTCTGATAACTTCTTCGGTCGAGTTCTTACCGAGTTTGGCAAGTTTACAGATGAGATATTGGACTTCTTGTGCAATTGTTTCAGAAAAATTCGCAGCAGGAGCTGCTTCCAGTGCTTTAGTCATGCTAAAATTACTCCAGAATTAAGTAAGTTAAGATTTTTATTTAATTTTTCGAGGAAGTGCTCCTGAGCCAACACGAGCGCTTCCTCGTTTGTTAATAATACAATAATCCGGAAACTTTTTCTGTAAAATTTTTCGTCAAAATTTATATTTTCTGAGAGAAAAATTTCGTCATTTTCTAGGCGCAATTTTTGCAGTTAACAGGGATTGTTGGAGCGACATAGCTTCTGGATTGCTGACTCTCTTCCCACTCTTATGATTACCATTACACTTAGGGTGGGCAATGCCTACCAAGATCTCTTGGTGGGCATTGCCCACCCTACTACCCACCATTTGCTCTACAACATCCCCCTTTTACCAGCATTAATCAGTAATTGGACATAACTAATTGCGATCGCGTTTTTGTTTTGCCCTATACCCCATGCCCAACTCAATACTGCTCGGTTAAGTAGTTAAGTAGGTAGGGCTATGCCACACAACAGCTAATGGTGGGCAGTGCCCACCCTACTACTACTACGTATTTAGCAGGGGTTGCAGGGGAGGAAAAAAAGGCAAAATCCGACAAGTATTGATGCCCAACTTTGTGTGTATTTACTCTAGTCCAATGACTTAAGTAGTCTGCAAGAGCAAAATCTCATGAGAAAGACCCCTGACTTTTTTGAGAAGTCAGGGGTCTTGACCGTGAAAATGGTTATGGGGTCAAAGATTTACCCTAACTTCACGTAAGACAATTGTGATTTCGGAAAACCACACTGAGTTTACAGAATTTTTTCAGTAAAACCACTAGGGATAAAGAGTTAGCAAAGAGAAGATTTAAGTATAGACATAGAAAAACATGACCGTAATAATAATGAGTAACGCTTAAACATTAAGTAGAAACTAGTAGCCTAAAAGCTTAAATTTAAATTTCCTTAACTGAATTGTAAAGAAGTTATAAAGGAGTATTTTGATGAATAAAGACCGTGTAAAGAAACTGATAGCCGCCGCCGTTACAGTGACTGGTGTATTTTCTGCTGTTGCTCCTGCAAGTGCTAGCACATTTACTTGGGGAGATTGGACAAAAACTTATGAAGTACAGGATAAGTCAACTGACACTTCAGGATTCCAATCTCTGATTTCTGGATATCAAAAGTACGTACAGCCAGAATCTCTTTCCATACCAGAAGATAAAATCAACAAACTAGACCCGACAAAACTTCGTTTAAAAAATAATACAGATGTTCGCATCTGGTTTTTGAATGAAGGTGCTGGTTTTAGAAATCAACTTGCCTATGAAGCTGTAAAAGGTAACGATTATCAAAAAGGATTGCTTTTTAGTGATGTATCCTGTGACATTTCACAAGAAGCTAACTCAGCCTGTCAGATTGGTGAAAATCCAGGAACTTTAGATATTGGGGATTTTGTTGATATAGGCAAGGTAGCAGGTGGTACACAGCTTAACTTCTTTATAAAAGCAGATGGTTCTACCTTTCCTGATGGACCTGTTTATGGTGCAGATCCAACCAAAAACCCAGATTTACTAGAGCATTTAGTTGCATATGAAATTGACGATCGCTTGTTATTAGGTTTTGAAGATTTACCCGGACTAGAAGGTTCCGATCGCGATTTCAATGATGTTATGTTCGTTGTTGATGTTGGCAAAGACAACATCGAATCCGTACCCGAACCCGCAACCGCAATAGCATTGTTAGCGGCTGCGGCTGCAGGTGTAATGACCTTGCGCCGTCGGGAAAACAGTGACCAGTGACCAGTGACCAGTGACCAGTGACCAGTGACCAATGACCAATGACCAATGACGATCCATGTGAAAGCAACTAGTTAGAATATATGTATTATTCAAACATCAGTTAGCTTCCGAATTTTGATGAAAACACACCCCACATTCATTCTTGTAGACGGGCATTCCCTAGCCTTTCGTTCTTACTACGCCTTTGCCAAAGGAAATGACGGCGGATTGAGGACGAAGACGGGAATACCTACAAGTGTGTGTTTCGGCTTTCTGAAATCTCTGTTAGAGGTTATGGCAACGGAACAACCCCAAGCAATGGCAGTAGCCTTTGACTTGGGCTTGCCAACTTTTCGTCATGAAGCTGACGACACGTATAAAGCAGATCGTCCGGGGACACCAGAAGACTTTATTCCCGATCTAAAAAACCTGCAAGAATTGTTGGACGCCTTAAATCTCAAAATTGTCACTGCTCCTGGTTATGAAGCAGATGACGTGTTGGGAACTTTAGCACAAAAGGCAGCAGCATCTGGATATAAAGTCAAGATTTTGACAGGCGATCGCGATTTATACCAACTTATCGATCCCAACAAAGATATTAGCGTCTTATATTTTAGTCCAGATGCCCTCAAACGTTCTACCAACGCTGGTATTAGCGAGTTTAGTGTAGAACAAGTCAAAGGAAAATTGGGAATTGAACCATCCCAAGTCGTAGATTACAAAGCTCTTTGCGGAGATAAATCAGACAATATTCCTGGAGTCAGAGGAATTGGGGAAAAAACAGCAGTCCAGTTACTCAAAGAATATGGTTCCTTGGAAAAAATATATGCTGCATTAGGACAAATAAAAGGCGCAACTCAGAAAAAACTAGAAGCAGGTAAAGAAGACGCTGAAAAATCCCGTTATCTAGCAGCGATTGTTCTAGATGTTCCCTTAGAAATTAACTTAGAGGAATGCAATCTCAAAGGATTTGATACCAACAAAATCGTACCAATTTTAGAAAAGCTAGAATTTAAAACTTTTTTAAACAAAGTTAACGAACTCCAACAAAAGTTTGGCGGAACGGTTGAAGAAGACTCAGAAGCCATAGAGACATCAGACGACACCTCATTCCCAGTAGCCAGTTCCCAGTCCTCGCTCCCCACCTACGACGGTGATGATTTGTGGTTTTTTAGTGCTGAAGATACAGAAGCCTTTCAACAAACTTCGACAGATTCTGCAATTCAGCCCAGAATTATAGATACTCCAGAAAAACTTACAGAATTAGTTAACCTGCTGCAAAACTTTACTGACTCAAAATCTCCTGTTGCATGGGACACGGAAACTAGCGATTTAGAACCAAGAGATGCCTTTTTAGTTGGAATTGGTTGTTGTTGGGGAATAGAACCCGATGAAGTTGCATACATTCCCCTTGGTCATAAAACAGGAAAGAATTTAGAGCGAGAAATTGCTTTAGAAGCACTCCGTCCAATTCTTGAAAGTGCAAATTATCCCAAAACTTTACAAAATGCTAAATTTGACCGTTTAATCTTGCGCTGTCAGGGAATAAAACTTACCGGAGTTGTCTTTGACCCCATGTTAGCAAGTTATGTTTTAAACCCAGATGGAAACCACAATCTTAGTAGCTTATCTCAACGTTATTTAGGTTTAATAGCAACAAGTTACTCTGAGTTAGTTCCCAAAGGAAAAACTATTGCTGACTTAGATATTCCTGCTGTAGCAGATTATTGCGGCATGGATGTTTACAGTACATTTCAATTAGTTCCAAAATTGCGTGAAGAACTGGAAAAAATTGATGCTCAGAATAACACAGAGACGAATTATATCGAGTCTTTAGAGAGATTGTTGTTAGAAGTAGAACAACCTCTAGAACCAGTTCTAGCAGAAATGGAGTATCGGGGAATTCGGATAGATACTGGTTACTTGAAAGAACTGTCTCATGTGTTAGAAACAGATTTAGCCAAGTTTGAACAACAGGCTTATAGTTTGGCTGGAGAGAAATTTAATTTAGGTTCTCCAAAACAATTGAGTCAAATACTATTTGACAAATTGAAGTTAAGCACCAAACATTCCCGTAAAATTCAGACAGGTTATTCCACTGATGCAGCAACACTAGAAAAACTGCGAGAAGTTGATACAACTGGAATAGTTGATGCCATTGTTGAATATCGTACCCTATCTAAACTGAAGTCTACTTATGTAGACGCATTACCAGAACTTGTCCGTGCGGACACTCAACGAGTACATACGAGCTTTAACCAAACAGTAACATCTACAGGTCGTTTATCTTCTTCCAATCCCAATTTACAGAATATACCCATTCGTACTGCTTTTAGCCGTCAGATTCGCAAAGCCTTTGTCCCTGAATCTGGTTACTTAATGGTAGCTGCTGATTATTCTCAAATTGAGTTGCGAATTTTAGCTCATTTGAGTCAAGAACCTGTTTTGGTTGAAGCTTATCAGAACAATGAGGATATTCACAAAGTTACAGCAAAGCTCATTTTTGAAAAAGAAGATGTGACACCAGATGAGCGAAGATTGGCTAAAACCATTAACTTTGGTGTAATTTACGGAATGGGTTCTCAGAGATTTTCACGTTCCACTGGAGTCGATAAAACCGATGCTAACGAGTTTATTAAACGATTTAATAACCGCTATCCTAAGATATTTGAGTATTTAGAATCTGTGAAAAAGCAAGCTGTCACCCAAGGATATGTAAAAACTATCTTTGGGCGTCGGAGATACTTTGACTTCACAAGCAATAGTTTGCGTAATGTTAAAGGTAGCAATCCTGCAGATATTGACCTTAGCAAATTTAAGAATTTAGGTGCTTATGATGCAGGACTTTTACGTGCTGCAGCCAATGCACCAATTCAAGGTTCTAGTGCGGATATCATTAAAGTCGCAATGGTCAAGCTGCACGATATTTTGCAGAATTACAAAGCACGATTGCTGTTACAGGTTCACGATGAACTTGTCTTTGAAGTTCCACCAGATGAATGGGAAGAACTGCAACCTCACATTAAATCTACAATGGAAAGCGCTGTATCTTTAACTGTGCCATTGCTTGTAGAAGTGCGTGCAGGTGAGAATTGGATGGACACTAAGTAAGTTGGTTAGTTGTTAGTTGTTAATTTTGACTACTAACTATGTACGGGCGCAAGGCATTGCACCTAACTATGTACGGGCGCAAGGCATTGCGCCTAACTATGTACGGGCGCAAGGCATTGCGCCCCTACTAACACTAACCCTTAACATAAAAATTATATTTATGCTTATCCGATTCGTCATTCAAGTTGATATAAAGTGCAGTGGAAAGGGGAGGAAAATAATAAGGTTGAAACTGATTTAAGCTTTCACAAGTTTCTAGAGGAAAAGGTTTTTTCTCTGGGACATCATCCCAACCAATAACCAAAACTCCGCCTTTTCGCAAAGATTGATAGCAACCGGCAAATGCTTTTTCAACTTCTTCTCTATCGTTCAATCCCCACCCAAAAACACCATTACAGAAGATAACATCTAAATCATTTTCATTGAAACGATCGCTCAGTTCGCTCATGGAACCAACAATGTGTTGTTTGGCTCCATAGATTTTTTTCATCGGGTTAATATCAATTGTCCAATAGTCTTTTTTTTCAAACCATTTTTCATAATGCTTTGTATACGAACCACATCCCACAAATAGAACTTTTGTAAACTCTTCTCGTTCAATAAAATAAGGAATAATTTTCTGTTCCAAGATATAGCGATCGGGAGTTTCTAGAGGCATTTCTTTACCAAGAACTGTATAGGTAACGACTTTCAAGCCTCTCAAAATCATTTGGGGGTTAGTTAACATGGTAAAATGCCTTGGTGATAAGTGCTAGATATGTAAAGTAAGTCACTATTTAAGTATTAAGTATACGTACATTAGACAAGAATAACTTAAAATTCTTCTTAAGAAAAGATTAATTTTTATTTAAAATTTACAGTAGATTAATAAAAATTTATATTCAATCTAGAAATTTAAGTATTAATTAATACATGATTACATAACTACTTCAGTAATTATCATCAGTAAAAAATTCAGCATCATCTTCCTCTTCAGAATTTCTTTGTTCAGAAACTGCAAGACCCCATAGCGGCTGTAGTAGTGCCGTACCAATTATTCCGATAACAGCGCAAAAAGCCAGAACTAAACCTACGGGAATCTGAACAGACCTAAAGTTAAGAAATTTTAATGATACAGGTTCGGCATTTTGTACTGAAAGGATTGCGATTCCCATAACCCAACTAGCTACAATAATAGATACCAGTAGATTTACCAAAGTTTTCATAGTCCTGTTTGTGTATTAGTGTAACGTTAGTAGTGGGCATTCACCATATTTAACAAAGTCTTTATTTATCGTAACAACTTTTAATATACTGCTCTCGATTCGACAAGAAGCACGTAAGTGGCACATACTCTAGGTTAGAAGAGAACGTGGAAATTGAGTCAGAAAGGTTACTAGATTGTGACAAAGTATCTGATACGTCTTTAATAATTTGCCACAATAGTATCAGTAATTTCTGAACTCACAGAATCCACATGGTTGGCGGGAGATTTTATCTCGCTGACCGTGCCGGATTTTGGCTTACAGCCCAAGCCAAAGCCATGTTAATCTCAGAACAGCCTTTTGCCAGCTATCACCTTTGGTCTTTAATTGCCCCAGCTGTGGGGCAACGTTCGCACTGCCAAATGAGACGGGGTTTCATTAAAGCACGACAGCACGAACCTCAAGTCAAAGTTCTGATGACAAAAGCGACGGCTTCCCAACGCATTGGCTTGCTCGCACAGAAAGGTGTTTATGAATTTCATCACCAGATACATCTATTAAAGCAATCAGATGGCGTCCAAAAAGTTGCACAACTGCTGAAATTAAGTCACTTTACAGATGAAGTTAAGCAACGAGTCCTGCAAATTTTGAACAAATATCACAGTACTCCTTTGCTTTCAGGCAAACGTATCATCTTATTAACGCGAGGTGATGAAGGTTTTCCTAAACCAATTTTTGTTAAACAGCCGCATTACGGTTTTCGGTTGTATGCGGCAATGGATTGCGTATTTATTGAGTCCGATCGCATTTTACATATTGTAGATTTTAAAACAGGTAGATCTGCCTTTGACCGGCGACAGGCACTCGTTTACTTAGTAGCCGCTCGTTATCTCTATCCTCAGTATGAAGCGATCGCCTCATTTTATAATTTAGAACTTTGTAAAACTTCAGACATCATCAGTGTTTCTAAGAAAGAGTTAGACGCGATCGAACGTGAATTATCGGAAGTTGCCAGAAAACACCAAAAAGATTTACAAAACTACCAAGAAAAACACAGTAAATTTAGCGAGATTTTTCCACCAACTCCCGGTTACCACTGTCGGTTTTGCCCATTTAACTCAATTTGCGAGTTTTCAGCCGTGAAATCTTTGGAAAATGGAGGGTAGGTACTGGGGACTGGGTACTGGGGATGGGAGCATCCCAATTTGGAACAAACACCCAAGCGATTGAAATCGCGGCTATACAAACGCTCCTCCGCCTACGCGGACTTAAATATTTACCTATATAACTAAAGTAATCTACCTTCATTAAGGAGTTTATATCCTACCGATAATGCTGAGAAAGCAACAAAGAAATTCCATAAACTTGTCGTTTGGAATATCACTCCTCCACTTAACAAAGCTAATACCATAGCTATTCCTAACAAAATCCATCCCAGATTATCAGTATGCTTGGGAAAGAAAATTAATGTAAAAATTCCACAAATCAGTGTTAACATTGAGCCTGTTGCTGGAATGCTAATGAAAAAATATTCATGATATCTACTAGCAAATATAATATTTTGACCGAGATAATAAATGCAAACGAGGAGTAGAATCAACCCGGTAATTTTGATAAATGCTTTATTCATACATTTATTGGTTAAACAAGCTAATTAAGATATTATTTAGCGGCAAACCATATATACCTGAGAAATTATACGTATCTTTTCTTTAAGTTTTATTGTTTGTTAAAACTTACGGGAAAATACGTATTTATAAGAAAAAAGATGCATAGAAGATGGAAGCATATCAATTTGGATTGGAAAAAACACGCTGGCAATTGAAATCGTGGCTATACAAACGATTGCTTTTTTATCCCAAATCATTAGATACTCCGTATATATAGAGTGTTTGCCCAATCCAAAATCCAAAATCTAAAATCCAAAATAATATGAGTTGTTGGCAGTTAGGATTTGTAGGAATTTTGTCAACGGTAGGAATATGTACTTTTACCTGTAAAGCTCTGTCTCAGAGTACTCCCAGCAATATTCAACCAGATAACACACTGGGTATAGAATCATCTCAAATCTTACAGAATCAGAATGTTCAAGGACTACCAGTAGAACTGATTGTAGGTGGTGCAACTCGCGGAATTAACCTATTTCATAGTTTTCAAGAATTTAACGTCACCTCGGGACGAGGGGCTTATTTTTTGAGTCCTAGCGTAGATATCCAGAATATTCTGGCACGAGTCACAGGTGGAAATCGCTCTGAGATATTGGGTAGGTTGGGGACTTTGAGCGAATCGAAACCCAATTTATTTTTAATCAATCCCAATGGGATGATTTTTGGGGAAAAAGCCAGTTTAGATGTGCAAGGTTCATTTGTGGGGACAACGGCGAACGGGTTGCAGTTCGGGAATCAGGGAGTTTTTAGCGCCATAAATCCCCAAGCACCAGCGTTGTTATCTATTAATCCTTCAGCTTTGTTGTTTAATCAAATTAATCAAACAGCCGGAATTACTAATCGATCGCTTGCACCCGCAGGAGTCAGTTTTGGTGGTGATGTTACAGGTTTACGGGTACCAGATGGTAAGAGTCTGCTGTTAGTCAGTGGTAATGTCACAATGGATGGTGGGCAATTAAATGCTGTTGGTGGGAGAGTTGAGTTAGGTGGGTTAGTAGAACCTGGAAGTATCAATCTGGTTTTAGATAGCGATCGCTTTAGCTTGAAATTTCCTGAGAATGTGGCTCGTGCAGATGTATTGCTGAGCGATCGAGCATTTGTGTTTGTGGAAGGGGCTGGTGGTGGTGAGATTGCAGTCAATGCCCGAAATTTAGAGGTATCAGGAGGAAGTATCTTTTTTGCTGGGATTGGGGAAGGTTTAGGAACACCTGAGATTGTTGCAGGGGATATAGTACTTAATGCTACAGGAGACATCAAAATTGCTGGTTCTAATAGCCAAATTCGCAACGTAGTACGGCGGAGATCGAAAGGCAATGGGGGTAACATAATCATTGATTCTGGTTCATTTTCATTACGAGAAGGCGTAATTAATGCTTCAACTTTTGGACAGGGGAACGCTGGTAATGTCACAGTGCGTGCAAAAGATGCGGTTTCCCTTGCAGACGCTGTCATCTTTACAACGGTAGAAGCAGAGGGTGTGGGAAAGGGTGGCAATATTGACATCAATGCTGCAACCTTGTCACTCACTGATGACGCTCAACTGCTAACTAGTACTCGTAGTGTATCTGATAACCAACTTACAGTAATAGGGGATGCAGGTAATGTGAATGTGAAAGTGACTAGTACGGTTGAGATTGCTGGGCGGAAAAATAGTTTTTCCAGTGGGATTTTCAGCACTGTAGGAGCTGGGAGAGTTGGCAATGGGGGTAACATAACTATTGATTCTGGTTCATTTTCATTACGAGACAGCGCTCGAATTGAAGCTTCAACTTTTGGACAGGGAAATGGGGGAAATGTGACAGTGCGGGCACTTGATGCGGTTTCCCTTGCAGACGCCGACATCTTTAGCACGGTAGAAGCATCTGGTGTGGGAAAGGCTGGTAATATCGACATCAATGCTGCAACTTTATTACTTACAAATAGCGCTCAACTGCTAACCATTACTCGTGGTGCATCTAATAATCAACCTGCAGGAAGAGGGGACGCGGGCAATGTGAATGTGAAAGTTACTGGAGAAGTTGACATTGCTGGGCGGAAAAACAGTTTTTCCAGTGGGATTCGCAGTTCTGTTGAAAGTGGGACAGTTGGCAATGGAGGTAATATAACCATTGATTCTGGCTCCTTATCATTACGAGACGGTGCTCAAATTGCTACTTCAACTCGTGGACAGGGAAATGCGGGGAATGTGACAGTACGTGCAAAAGATGTTGTTTATCTTGCAGCTCATCCAACTGCCATCTTCAGCACGGTAGAAGCAACTGGTGCGGGAAAGGGTGGCAATATCGACATCAATGCTGCAACCCTGACACTACGAGATGGCGCTCAACTGCTAACCAGTACTCGTGGTGCATCTGCTACCCAAAGAGCAGGAAGAGGGGATGCAGGCGATGTGAATGTGAAAGTCACTGGAAAAGTTGACATTGCTGGGCAGAAAAACGGTTATTTCACTTCAATTTTCAGCGACGTAGAAACTGGAACAGTTGGCAATGGGGGTGACATAACTATTAATTCTGGCTCCTTCTCGTTACGAGACAGCGCTCGAATTGATGCTTCAACTTCTGGACGGGGGAGTGCGGGGAATGTTACAGTGCAGGCAGTTGAGGGTGTTTCCCTTGCAGGCGCTTCGATCTTTAGCACGGTAGGAGCAACTGGTGTGGGAAAGGGTGGCAATATCGACATCAATGCTGCAACCCTAACACTACGAGATGGCGCTCAACTGCAAACCAGTACTCGTAGTGCATCTGATAACCAACCTGTAGCAATAGGGGATGCAGGCAATGTGAATGTGAAAGTCACTGGTGCGGTTGACATTGCTGGGCGGAAAAATGGTGATTCCAGTGGAATTTCCAGCAGGGTAGAAACTGGGACAGTTGGCAATGGAGGTGACATAACTATTGATTCTGGCTCCTTCTCATTACGAGACAGCGCTCAAATTACTGCTTCAACTTCTGGACAAGGAAATGGGGGAGATGTGATAGTGCGGGCGCTCGATACTGTTTCTCTTGCAGACGCTGCCATCTTCAGCACGGTAGAACCATCTGGTGTAGGAAAGGGTGGCAATATCAACATCAATGCTGCAACCCTAACACTACGAGATGGCGCTCAACTGCAAACCAGTACTCGTAGTGCATCTGATAACCAA
>NZ_BAACAP010000099.1:0-18745 GCF_045865695.1 Scytonema hankhaensis NUACC26 | reverse complement strand
GGTGTTTGTAGTGGCTGAGGTTTGAGTGTTGGTAACGTTCTCACGCGACGCGCAATTGGTTGTTTGAGTTTGTTGGTTAATGCTGTGGTGTCAACTGGTGTTTGTAGTGGCTGAGGTTCGGGTGTGGGTACTGTCCTCACGCGACGCGCAACGGTTGATTGTCTGAGTTTGTTGGTTAATGCTGTGGTGTCAACTGGTGTTTGTAGTGGCTGAGGTTCGGGTGTGGGTACTGTCCTCACGCGACGCGCAACGGTTGATTGTCTAAGTTTGTTGGTTAATGCTGTGGTATCGGGAGGAGTTTTGAGAGGCTGCTGTTCGGGCATTGGTGGTACAACAGATGGAGTTTCCTCTATTTGTGGAAGTTGGGGTTCTGGGGAAGTATTGGCGGGAACTTCCTTTCGCTCGATTTTAGGTTCTGTTGGTTGCGTGACAGGAGGTGTTCCCGTTTTTAATGGTTGAGATTGTGTTTGTTGGGATGATGAATTTGGCGATGTAGCTGGTTGTTGAATTGGTTGTTGTGATGGCGATACTGTTGCTGGTTTTGATTCAGATAAGGTTTGAGGGCGAACACCAGGAGTTTTGGATTCTGCTGGTGATGGCGACTTTGTAACAGAAATTGAGCTTTTCTGTTTAACTTTGCCACCGTTAACAGAATCTCTAGCGGCTCGTTTTGATGTTTCTGGAGGTGTCTTTGCTGGTTCGGAAGGAACTTCAAGAAATTCTATTGGAATGGGTCGGGAACGTTCTTTTTCTCGACTGGGCTTAGAAACTTGCAACCAATAATTGACGCCAAATAATAGGATGGCGTGTAGGAGGATGGAAGTAACTAGATAAAAGAGCAAATCTTGAGAAAGGCGATCGCTCTGTTCTGTCTTTTTTGGCTGTAATGTATAAGACTTAACCATAATGAGCTAGCCTCCTACTTTCTTAACAGCAGTATCAAAATTCAATTTAACATTTTAAGTTTTGGTATGTCCTAAATTATATGTAAATGGTGTTTTTCCTCCTTAACATCAAAAAATTGACAAATGACCAATCCTGTTGTCTTTCATATTCTTGCGAAAAATGTTCTTATCTTGCTAAAAGTGAGTGATACCATCACCAAATGATTGCTGCATACGATCCCCCCAACCCCCCTTATTAAGGGGGGCTAGGGGGGAGCGCTTTTGTCTCAAAGATTTAAGGAATTGGTATGACTTAGAATTTTTCCACAATAGGTTGCAAATTTAGTTATAATGTCTGTGCATTTGCATCCTTGCAAAAGCTAAAACCGGAATAATAGAGGATGGTAAATTGTTTGTTCTACAAGTTAGCAGAGCAGTTCGAATTCGCACGGGCGAAGAAAATGAGGTAGCTTTGACGCTCTCTGAATCTGTAACGCTAAGCAATCCATTCAAAAACTAATGATTAAATCCTTATTGCTTTTTCTGCTGGGTGGACTATGTGAAATTGGTGGCGGCTATTTATTCTGGCTGTGGCTGCGCGAAGGAAAAAGCCCGACTTTAGGCATCTTTGGAATAATTATTCTGACGATTTATGGTATCTTGCCAACGCTACAACCTGTCAGTTTTGGACGTGCCTATGCTGCCTATGGTGGCGTTTTCATTGTACTGTCGATTCTATGGGGTTGGATAGTCGATGGCGTTGCTCCCGATCGATACGATTGGTTGGGAGGATGGATCGCGCTTCTAGGTGTCTTAGTTATCATGTACGCGCCTCGACACTAGAAATCAAACTTGAGAGATAAACTTCTCTACTGCAAGTCTTGCTGCGATCGCCTCTATTTCGACAATCGATTTTTTGTCAAAACTCGCGTTATATCAGGTTTTTTCTGAAAAAAGTTGATAAAATCGTAGTTAAAAATACAGAAAACGGTCTACGTGCAGAAAATAGTTCGCTTAACTCAAGGTAATGATAATTCACCTGTTGAAGCTTGTGTTGTCCCACTAGGAACTAAACATACAGAAGAATTTTATGAGAATCAAGGTATGTTTGATTTAGGTCCGGATGAAGACTATGATAATTTGATTTATTTTGAATTTGGTTTGTAGCGATAAGGAATATACTTAAAAAGTAAAAGTATGAGCGAGCAAGATAAAAATTACAACAATTTTGTAGATTCAGATCCAATTGATTTGCTATTTGACGATCGGTGGCTACAACAAGCTGCTGCTACTGAATCTGAATTAGACAATATTAGTGTGGGCTTAGATTGGGGTAATGCTCAAATTGAATTAATGCTAAACCCTACCCTATTAGGTCGTTTAACTACATTCCGTATATCGCTTAATCGAGAAGTTAGGTTAATGATTGAAGCATGGACTTTAGGTGTTGGCACTAAGGCAGCTTGCCAAACTGCTAGAAATTGTATTAAAGAACGATTACTACATTTAAATCCTGAAACTACTGCCCATATTCAAGCTGTGTTACAACAAGATGATTTATACGGGGAAGAATTTATTTCTAATTCCCAAGTGTTGCAGTCCTTGCTTAAAGTTTTATTTGTTAATTCCGATTGGGAAACAACCGCTGCTACAGCTGCAAAATCGGTACGCGAACAAGTTATATATCAAGTTAATTTTTTAGCACAAATTTCAGCATAGGTAACACTGAGAGATAATAACATCTATCACCAGATTTTTGCCATACGTAAGACGAATCCTGGTAGCACTGCTTCGCCGCTCACTGTTTCGGGATTATCCAAGATTTCAGGTTCTCGATTGGGGCGATAGATGTAGACTTTACGGTTTTTGCGATCGATTAACCATCCTAATGATGCACCATTGTCAATATATTCCTGCATTTTGGATTGCAATTCATTGAGAGAATCGCTCTTAGAACGTAACTCGAGCGTGAAATCTGGACAAATCGGAGCAAATGAAGCTTTTTGTTCCTCACTGAGGGCATTCCATCGCTCTAGTTTAATCCACGAGGCATCAGGGGAGCGAGTTGCGCCATTGGGCAGGGTAAAGCCTGCACTGGAGTCAAAAGACTCGCCTGTTCCATCTTGTTCTGCCCAGTTCCCCAGTTGTACAGCAATCTTGAAGTTGCGGTTGCCTGTATCTGAAAAGGCTGGTGGCATAACGATCGCTTCCCCGGTGACAGTACGCTCAATTCTTAAATCGCGATTGGCTTGACAGAATTCGTAGAACTGTTCAACGGTCATTGATTTGATAGAAGGAAGATTAACCTTTAAGGGGACGCTTTGGGTTTGAATTAATAGCGTCATCATTCTTTGTCCCTCGTTTTGTTATTCGTTATGCAAGTATATGCGGTTCTTAAGTCCAATCGGGATCGTGCATTAAGCATACAGAATTAGTATAACCAATTTCAAGTTCAATTGGTTTATAAGCAAGTGCAATACTTAAACACAACAAGGATTAATATTGCAAATCCTGCCCCTGCATAAAACACGCTATTAATACCTCCGATACCAAAAGCTACGAGCATCAGTAGTGGTCCGAGGGTTTGCCCCAATCCAAAAAATGTGCCGTTGACAGATAAAATTGTAGCTAAATATTGTTTTGGTGCAACTTCAGTTAAACGAGTTTGTATACTAGGAGCACCAATCCCTAAGCCAATGCCAAAAATTGTTGTAGGAATTAGGAGCAACCAAAGATTTGTTACCAGAGGAACAGTCAACATTGCTAAAGCATATAAAATGAAAGATGCTCTAATTAAGGTTGTAGAATGATATTTTCTTGACAACCTTCCTAATTGCGATGATGTAATTGTAATGGCAACGGAAACGCTCGATAATAATAATCCAATTGTTGCTGCAGGCGCTTTAAACGTTTGACTAATCAGTTGAGGTAGATAAGTTATGTACGCTCCGTAGAGAAGAATAAAGTTAGCAGCACTACCAATAAATAATCCAGCCAATTTTCTATTTTTTAAAGCTTGTAGAGCATTTTTCAAATACTCTTTTAGGTTTCTTTCTCCTTGAGGCTCTGGATTTTTTAAGACAAATAAGACCAGTAACCCAATTGGAATTGCGACTATGGGCAATAAAAAGGGGTAGTACCAACCAAAAGTTGCTAGCAAACCACCGACCGTCGGATAACAGGCTGTACCAATACTAGTGACGCTAGCATTGTAACCCATTGCTGTTGTGCGTCTGCCTGCTGCGTATAGATCGCCAATTAAGGTAATACTGAGAGACATTAAAGAAGCAGCGCCTATTCCTTGCAGGAATCTTAGGAAAAGCAAAAGGTTAAAATCGCGAGCTAACGCACAAGCCGTACCTGCAAGACCAAATAAAAACAGAGAAGGAACAATGATTTTTTTCCTCCCCATGCGATCGGCTAGAACACCAATAAAAGGACCTAGAATAACAGTAGGAAATGTAAATGCCGTGACTAATAATCCCAGATTTTTGGGTTCAACGTTTAAGGCTAGGGCTAGTTTAGGAAAAGCCGGGGTGATGCTAGCAACTCCAAGTACTGCTATGAGAGAAACTGCACAAACAATTTGAAAATTTGTGTCTAAGAAAAATGGTTTGGGTGATTCTGGTTGGCTGTCTAGGCTGGCTGGTTGCATGAATTTGTTTTCTCAAATCTAAAGAGCTTTAGTAGTGGACTGGGTCAGACTCTTTTAAATCGTATAATATGTGTGGGCAAGAGGCTCATATCATAGGAGCTACTTAGATACAGTATGGAAGTTAAATTGTCAACAGCTTCTCAGCGAACTACTTTAAAAATGGCAATAGAAGGGGCAAGAATTTTACTCTTGCCCCTTCTATTGCCCATCTTTAGTTACGGGTTTCATAAGGAACTCGACCATCTTCTGAAGCCGCTTCTAACTGTAGTGAAGGACGGCGTGGCATAAAGCGATCGCGAATGTTGCCAATTACGATATAAAGGATTGGCACAATAAACAAACTTAAGAAAGTTGAGACTAATGTTCCACCAACGATCGCTGTACCGAGCGAGCGCCTACTAGCCGCCCCCGCACCTTCTGGAAATAGCAATGGCCAAACACCCAAAATAAAAGCAAACGTTGTCATGAGAATAGGTCGCAAACGTTGTTCTGATGCTCTTATCGCTGCTTTAGTCACTGAATATCCTTCAGAGCGTAGTTGGTTAGCAAACTCCACAATCAAAATGGCGTTCTTACTTGCTAAACCAATTAACATTACTAAACCTACTTGGCAGTATATATCATTAGGCAAACCTCGTAGGGACTGTGCTGCTAGCGCTCCTAAAACAGCTAGAGGAACTGAGAGCATGATAATCAACGGATCGATGTAGTTCTCGTACTGAGCAGCTAGTACTAAGAAGACAAAGACCAACCCCAAACCAAAAATGAGCGGTGCTTGACCTCCAGATTGTAACTCTTCTAGAGCACTTCCCGACCATTCGTAACCAAAACCTGCTGGTAAAATTTGTTTTGCCAGTCCTTCCATTGCTTGAATAGCCTGTCCGGAACTGAAACCGGGTGCTGCAGCACCGTTAATTGCTATCGAGCGGAATAAGTTGTAATGGTTAATGGTTTGTGCTCCAGTTGCAGAAGTTATTTTCACTAAATTACTGAGAGGAACCATTTGGTCGTTGGTAGAACGGACATACAAACGACCAATATCTTGTGGGTTGGATCGAAATTGAGCATCTGCTTGGACGTAAACTCGGTATGTGCGCTGAAGATAGTTGAAATCGTTGACGTAGCGCGAACCTAAATAACTTTGTAGAGTGTTAAAGATTTCATCAACATCGACTTGTAGAGCTTTAGCTTTACTGCGGTCTACTTCAATCAAAAGTTGAGGCGTATCTGCTGCAAAGGTACTAAAGACAGCCTGTAACCCTGGAGTTTGATTTCCTCGACCGAGTAACTGACCCATGACTTGTACCATAGTATCCAAGCCACTGGTGCCTTTTCTGTCTTGTAGTTGGAATTCAAACCCACTGAAGTTACCCAGACCTTGGATAGCAGGTGGGTTAACTGGTAATACCCTCGCTTCTGTAATTGTGGATAGCTTTCCAAATAAATTACCAATAATTCCTTGTGCTGACTGACCTGGTTGAGTCCGCTCATCCCAAGGTTTCAGAGTTGTAAAAATCACACCATTGTTGACAGTGCTACCAGTAAAACCAAAACCACCTATGGCAAAAGTACCTACAACTTCTGGTAGTTTGAGAATTTCCTCTTCTACCTGACGCATCACTTTGCTCGTGTAATTTAGCGAAACTCCTTGTGGCCCTTGGATAATAGTAATAAAATATCCTTGGTCTTCTTCAGGAATAAACGCTGTAGGTACGCGAGTATAAAGCCATCCTGTAAACCCCAAAGACAGAACAAATAGCAGTAAAACGATCGCTTTTAGGTAGACAAGGCGCTTGAGTACCCAAGCATATCCTCTTGTCGTAGCATCAAGAAATCTGTTAATTATACCAAAGAACCAGCCAAAAATACCACCCTGTCTTTGTTGGGGACGTAATAACAAACCAGCTAAAGAAGGAGTGAGGGTAATGGCAAGGAAGGTAGATATTGCGATCGAAAAGGCTATTGTTAAAGCAAATTGTTTGTAAATTTGACCTGTTGAACCAGGGAAGAACGCGACTGGCACAAACACAGCCATCAATACTAGAGAAGTGGCGATTACTGCTCCAAAGAGTTCGTGCATTGCCGATGATGCAGCTTGGCGTGGCGACATCTCTTCTTCTTGAATGAGACGGGCAATATCTTCTACTACAACGATCGCATCATCGACTACCATACCTGTTGCCAGGGTTAAACCAAATAGGGTCAAGGTATTGATGGAGAAATTAAAAACTTTAATAAAGGCAAAGGTACCAATCAATGCTAGAGGAATGGTAATAATCGGAATGATCGTGGTTCGCCAATCTTGTAAGAAAAGAAAAATGACTAAGACAACGAGGATAACTGCTTCAAACAATGTCTTGACAACTTCTGCTAGTGATTCTTCCACAAATGATGTCGTATCAAATGCAACTTGATATGTCATTCCTGGTGGAAAATCCAGAGCCAGTCGAGCCATTTCTGCTTTGACAGCCTTGGCAACAGTCAAAGCGTTGCTGCCTGGAATTGGAAATATCCCAATCCCAACACCTTCTTGACCTCTAAATCGGAGGAATGTGTTGTAGTTCTCTGCTCCTAATTCGGCCCGACCTACGTCTTTGAGCTTAACAAGCGTACCATCCTGACCGGATTTAATCACCATGTCCTCAAATTCGGATGGTTCCTTGAATCGGCTCAGCGCCTGTAGGTCTACCTGATACATTTGGCTTTCTGGAGCAGGTTGCTGACCAATTTGTCCAGCACCTACCTGTATGTTTTGCTCGTTGAGAGCATCAACCACATCTTGGGCGGTGAGACTGCGACTTGCAAGGCGGTCGGGGTCTAACCACAGACGCATTGCATAACGGCGTTCCCCAAAAATTCGAGCTTCACTCACACCGTTAATTCTTTGTAGGGCATCTACTAGGTAGAGGTCAGCGTAGTTGCTTAAGAAAACGTTATTATACTCGTTCTTTTTGCTGTACAGTCCGATCGCTAACAAGATATTGTTGGATTGTTTGCTAACGCTGACCCCAGTTCGCTGTACTGCCTCTGGTAACTGAGGTTCAGCCAGCGACACCCGATTTTGTACGTCAACTGCTGCAATATCTTTATTACGTGATGCATCAAATGTAACTGTGATTGTACTGTTGCCAGTACTATTACTGTTAGAGGTCATGTATTTCATGCCCTCAACACCGTTAATTTCCCTTTCTAAAAGAGTTGTTACGGTATTTTCTACAACGTCAGCATTAGCACCGACATAGTTGGCGGAAACGTTTATTTGAACTGGGCTAATTTCTGGATACTGCGCGGTGGGTAGAGTGGGAATACTAATTGCTCCCACCAATAAGATAAGGACAGCGCAAACGCTGGTAAATACAGGTCGCTTGATAAAGAAGTCAACGAACATAAAGTATTGGGGATTGGCGATTGGGTATTGGTTCGCCAGTCCCCAATCCCCAGTCCCTAATATCAAGATTCAGGAATAATGGGTGCTCCATCTCTCAGATTGAGTAGCCCTGAGACAATGATTCTGTCTCCTGGCTGTAATCCTTCAAGAACTTGGTAATTATTACCTTTGATATTGCCCAGCTTCACTCGCTTTTGCCGAGCTACAAGTTGAAATCCTCCTCCTTGAGCGGGTTGAGGAGATGGGGATGGTGACGGTGATGGCGATGGTGGTGGTGTTTGAGCTACATAGACAAAGGTTTCTCCTGCGACTCGAGTGACTGCTGTTGTTGGTACTAAAACTCCAGGGCGCTGGTTCCAGATAACTCTGACGCGGGCAAATTGGTCTGCCCTCAGTTGATTTCTCGTGTTGTCGTAAAGGGCTTTAATAAGGACTGCCTGGGTATTGTTGTTCGCACTTGGTGAAATGAAAAATACCCGACTCATTCCTAAACTTTTGCCTTGTGCGTCCATGACCTCTATGGGGGTTCCTTTACGCAATTGCGGTCCCCGCTCAATTGGTACATAAACGTTTAATTCTAAAGGTTGGTTTTGAGTAATTGTTGCTAGTTGTGTAGATGTATTGACAAAATCACCTACTTTGACAGGTATATCTCCAACTGTTCCAGGAAAAGGAGCAGCGATCTTGTAGTACTGAAGTTGAACTTGCTGTTGATTGATATTTGCTTGAGCTTGCTGTAAAGATTTTTCTGATTGAATAATGCTAGCTTCTTGTGCTTTGATCCTCGCTTCCGTAGCACGGAGTTTTGCCTGTGCTGTTTCTAACCTGTTTGCATACTGATCTCGTACTTGTCGAGATTCTGCTCCTTCTGCAGCTAAGCTAGCATAGCGATCGTATTCTCGCTGGTTCAATTTCACATCAGATTGGTTTGATAAACTCTCTGCTTGTAGGGATTGAAGAGTTGCACGCGCATTTTCCAATTGCGATCGCGCCACCCCTGCTGATGCTGCCACACTATTCACTGATGCCTGTTGTTCTCTAGCATCGACTTGGATAATTGGGTCTCCTGCTGCTACTGTATCTCCCGACCTAACAAATATTTGAGCGACTTGCCCCTGAATTCTTGGTTGAAGATTCACCGACCGACGCGATTCCAAATTAGCAACGAATTCCGAACTATCTTCTATTATACCTGTTTGCACCGTAGATATCTTAACTCTTACCCCAGGTGGCTGAGCGCTAGCAGGTGAAGGTTGTGGTTGTACGGGAGCAAGGAAACGCCAAAGTGCATAGCCGCCCCCTAATAGTACGGTTAGGGCTATCAACAACCAAAGCCACCGGCGCTGTTTACGGGGTGGCTCTTCTGAGGTTCGCTCTGGAAGATTGTCTTCAAAATGAGTTTGAGGCTCAGGGAAATTCATGACTTACAGACACCTAAGGAGAAACTAACTGGAAGCTAGTAGGATTTTTATCCTAATCTAAAAAATTATGACTTTTGGATGATATTATATGAGTAAATTATGATATTTCTACCTCCCCAAATATACTTGCTTCTCTCCAGTTCTCTTATCTATCCAAAGAATAATGATACTGCTAGCTTACCTAAAAAGTTAGCCTATTGTCTTTTCAGTTCTTGCGGAAGATATTCTAATCTTGCTATACTCCCTACTTCCTACCCTCTATCCCCTAATAATCTAACAATCAATGCTGTCCAACCAGTTTGATGGCTTGCACCCAAACCACAACCCTTATCACCACAAAAGTACTCGTGAAAAAGAATGAGGTTTCGCCAGGAAGGATCTACAGAAAAATATTGATTTTTCCCTTGCCAAGGACAATATCCTCGCGGATCGGGAAGGAAAATACTGGTTAAGCGCCGAGAAATTTCTCGTGCTACTTGTCCCAAATTCATCTTTTGTCCGGAACCAGTGGGGCATTCAACTAATAAATCATCGCCATAAAATTGGTAGTAACGGTCTAGAGCTTCCACAAGTAGATAATTAAGGGGAAACCAAATTGGTCCGCGCCAATTAGAGTTACCACCAAATAAGCTACTATTTGATTCTCCAGGAAGATACTCAACACGGTACTCTCGATCGTCGATAGGAAAAACGTAAGGATGTTCGAGATGAAAGCGGGATAGGGAGCGGATACCGTAGGGAGAGAGAAATTCGTTTTCATCAAGCAAATATTGTAGCACTTGTTGCAAACGTTCTCTTGTAGAAATTGCTAGCAGAAGATGATTAGTTGCTTTTGCTTTCTTCATGCAGGAGATATACTCAGTAATACTTTGGCGGTTTTCCAAAAACCAGTGCATTCGTTTCTTAAACCCTGGTAAATTTTGAATAACCTGAAAATCCAAAGTTTCTACGGCCAGTAAGATAACAATTCCTACAAGAGAGCGTACTTTCAAAGGCATATATTTGCCATCTACTGCTAACCAATCATAATAAAAGCTATCTTCTTCATCCCAAAGCCCAGTTCCGCCGATAGTATTAGTTGCCTCAGCGATCGCCATGAAATGTTCAAAAAATTTAGAAGCAATATCTTCATAGGCTGGGTCTTCATCGGCTAGTTCTAATGCCATTGCTAGCATAGTCACGCAGTAAAATGCCATCCAAGCAGTACCATCTGCTTGCTGAAGGTCGCCTCCAGTAGGCAAAGGTTTGGAACGGTCAAAAACACCTACATTGTCCATTCCCAAAAAACCACCCGCAAAGATGTTTTTTCCTGCAACGTCTTTACGATTCACCCACCAAGTAAAATTTAGTAACAGTTTTTGAAAGACACGAGCGAGAAACACTCTGTCCCTAGTCCCATTTGCAGCCGTTATTTTATAGAGGTGCCAACAAGCCCAAGGGATAACAGGTGGATTTGTGTCGGAAAAGTCAAACTCGTAAGCTGGTAGTTGTCCATTGGGATGCATATACCACTCACGTAAAAATAAAATCAGCTGCTGCTTGGCAAAATCTGGGTCGAGTTTGGCAAAAGCAACGAGGTGGAAAGCAACATCCCAAGTTCCATACCAGGGATACTCCCATTTATCAGGCATGGAAATCACATCGCGGTTGTAAAGGTGACTCCAATCAGTATTGCGAACCTCTCCATTTCTTTGAGGTGGTGGTTGTGAAGGATCTCCTTCAAGCCAGTCTTTAATACCGTAATGATAAAACTGTTTAGACCAAAGCAACCCGGCATAAGCTTGTCGCGTGACTAGGTTTTCATGTTCAGAAAGTTCATGTGAAACACGATTTTTGTAAAATTCTTCTGTTTCATAAATACGCTGTTGAAATATTTGCTCGAAGTTTTGCCCAAAAGGATTTTTTGGGGCTTCTTCTTCAGCAAACAAGCGTAATCTCACTGTTACTTCCCCTTGGGCTGGAACTTTCAAGCGATAGTTTACTGCTGCTTTGGTTCCAATCATCTTGGGATTAACAGCATCACTCTGCCCATGCACAATATATTCGTGAAAAGCATCTTTAACGTAGGGAGTGGAGTTTTCTACACCAAATAGTTTTTTTAAATTAGTCTCGTTTTCAGTAAATAGAAAATGGGGTGTATCCTGTCCTGGAAGTGGTTCGGCAATAAAAGAAAACTTACTTAATGTTTCATGGGAAAGCAAAAGCTGTCCGTCTTTTTTATATTCAATACAGGGTTTTGACCAGTAACTCTCACCCGTGCGACCCCAAGACCAACTGTTCTTAAACCAAATTGTGGGTAAAAGATGAAGTTCGGCGGTTTCTGAACCTCGATTAGCAACTGTAATTTTGATTAATATGTCGTTGGGAGAGGCTTTTGCATACTCTGCAAATACATCAAAGTATTTACCTTCCTCAAAAATTCCAGTATCAACGAGTTCAAACTCTCCTAGGTCTTTGCTTCGGTTGCGGTTCTCTTCTACTAGGCGTGTATAAGGAAACTCTGTCTGTGGATACTTGTACAATGCTTTTAAATAGGAGTGGGTTGGACTTGAGTCTAGATAAAAGTAATATTCTTTAACGTCTTCCCCATGGTTTCCTTCACTATTGGTTAAGCCAAAAAGACGCTCTTTGAGAATGGGGTCTTGTCCGTTCCAAAGTGCAAGAGCAAAACACAAACGCCCTTCGCGATCGCATATTCCCAAAAGCCCATCCTCTCCCCAGCGATAAGCTCGACTGTTTGCGTGGTCGTGGGGGAAGTAGTCCCAGGAAGATCCATCTGTTGAGTAGTCTTCACGCACAGTTCCCCACTGTCGTTCTGCTAAGTAGGGACCCCAGCGTTTCCAGTTTTTCTCGCGCCGCGCATCCTCCTCAAGGCGTAAAGACTCAGCATCAAGGTTGTCTTTCTGGCTCATGGGTAAATACCAGTTTATTAAAACCAAATGTAAACTTAGGTAAAGTGTGTCGAGAAAGAGGTATTAATAAATCCCTCTTAGGTAGCAAAAGTGAGTCTTAAAGCTTTCATTACACATAACCACCACCTGCCTGAAAGGTATGTCCTGTAATCCAACGGCATTTTTCACTAACAACGAAAGCAACCACATCAGCAATGTCTTCAGGTTGTCCCAAGCGATTGAAAGGCGATTGGGCAGCAGCGGCTTGTGGATCGTCGCCAGAGTGAGAGAACATTTCAGTTTCTGTTGGTCCGGGAGAAACAGTGTTGACGGTAATACCGCGATCGCCCAATTCCATTGCCAGCACTTTACCCATCAACTCAACTGCTGCTTTACTACCACAGTATAGGCTAAATCCGGGCATTGGACGCACCACTAAACCGCTAGAAATATTTACAATTCGTCCATTGTTGTTCAATCTTTGTGCCGCTTCCTTCATGCAGAAGAATGCACCCTTTGCGTTTAAGCCGAATACCTTATCAAAAGCAGCTTCGTCAATTTCGGAGATTGTTCCAACTGCTCCTGTGCCTGCTACGTTTACCACAATATCCAGTCCGCCATAGTGTTGTTGAGTTGTTTCAAATAGCTGGGTCACTTCATCGCCATTACTAAGGTTGGCATGAATTGCGATCGCATCGCTACCGTTGTTTTTTATTTTGCTGACAACTTCATTGGCAGAATCGGCGTGACCGCCATAGTGAACCACAACCTTCGCGCCTTCTTCTGCCAATCGTTCACAAATGGCAGACCCAATGCCACCCGAACCACCTGTCACGATCGCCACTTTGTTTGCTAATTCTTTCATGATTGCTTTCCTGGGTTACGAACAAATTTTGTTATGCAAAAAGTTCTGCTGTATCCGTGTAGAATCGAACGGAAGTGACAAATCCTGCTTCGTTGCGATCGGTGAACGCAACTGCCTTGAGTGTGACATCCTTGCCATCATTACGCTTGTAATGATTTAACGCTTCTAGAACAAAAGCTGAATCACTGCCGTAAATATTGAGTAAGTCGTGTTCTAAGCTAGCGAATGTTTTCCAGTAATCTGCAAGAAATTGGACGATCGCTGCTTTGCCTTGAACTGGAGGATTATTATTGGACTGCATCTGGCAATCCTCTGCTAAAAATCGGCTATAGGTTTCAACATCTCTAGTATCTATAGCCTCTAAATAGGTGAGATACCACTTGTAAGTCTCTTGTGAAAGCTGATTGATTCTGAGCTTATTGGTTCTCATCTACTACTTCCCTTTTATTGCTTAATTCTCGCTTGTTTCAGAATCATCACCATAAATATTTACCTCCTAATATTGTTAGGGATGTTCATTTAGCTGAATAATAGTGCCGCTCACCATACTGGCTTCATTAGAAGCTAACCAAGCAGTGTAGCGACCAACCTCATCCGCCTTAATCCATTCTGGATGTCCTTCTCCATCCCGCTCGCGAGTAACTATGTAACTATTGAGAATTACCTCATTAATTCGGACACCGCTACCTTTCATTTCCTCAACCAGCACTTGCGTCAGCATCACTTCTGCTGCGGCTGGAATACAAACTAGACCATAATTGGGTATTGCTTTCAGTGCCGCACCTCCACCAATCAAAGTATAGCTACTACCGCTTTCGAGCACGGGTAGAAACGTTTTTGCCGCAATGAAATGGGCGGTTAAATTGCTGTCCATCATTCGTCGCCAATCGTCTAACGATGTTTTGACAAGTGGAATATCTTCGTTCCAGCGACCGTTGAGGGAGGCAACAACAGCATCTAATTGCCCCACTTTACTAAGAATCTGCTGTCGCAGTTCTTCTGCGGGTTCTGTATCAGACATATCCCCCACAATCTCGATTAGACGTTCAGTGGCAGACCCTTCTAACCGATCTGTCAACTGTTGCAGGCGATCGTCACTTCGAGATGGCACAACCACCGTCGCCCCT
This sequence comes from Scytonema hankhaensis NUACC26, assembly GCF_045865695.1. Lineage (NCBI taxonomy): Bacteria > Bacillati > Cyanobacteriota > Cyanophyceae > Nostocales > Scytonemataceae > Scytonema > Scytonema hankhaensis. Next base: position 4,514 of record NZ_BAACAP010000099.1, on the reverse strand, counting down.
TCATTTAAGAAAGCCCGCACAATCCCTTCTCCAACGCCACCCGTTCCACCTAAAATTAAAGCCGTTTTTCCGTCCAGTTTTCCCATATTTACTTTCCTATTTCCAATGAACGTATTCTCAATGACTCCTGTCTAACTCATGCGGATCGCTGGAGCTTAGGTGGTCATGTTAATCATCCAGCATTTCGTAAGACATAAAAACTCTCCTTGATTTTTGATTAGAATTAAGCGTTCGCAAATTGCTCTAACAATTCTTTTGAGGGTGCAACATTCCCTAGTGCAAGCAAATTCTTACCTCGTAACTCTGCAGCAACTCTGGCAACATTTGCACCGTGATGCCAGCCAGCCAGTTTCATCTCTTCTGTAATACCAATCGGTTCCATGCCTGGCCCTCCCGATCGCCCGTGTGGTCCCCAATGCATCCCCGCCACTTGAAAACCAGGTGTCGTTTTCGGCAGTGTTACCAGAATCATGCCACCTGCTGCAAATGCGCCCAATAGTCCAAGCTGTGCCAGTTCACAGCCTGCACCACAGTCGCCGTAGCCACCACCAACTGTAAATACACCGCCAACTTTACCCACCATTTCATCGGTTAACCAAAGCTGTTCGCACACATCTTCAATGAATTTCTTGATGCGAGAGTCAGCAGTTCGATGCCGCATGGGCGATCCCATAATTAGAGCGTCACAAGCCCGCACATCATCTTTTGTGGCTTCCTGCGCTTCCTTGAGGCTGACAATTGTTCCCTCGACCGATTGCGCTCCTGCTGCGATCGCAAGAGCCATTTGTTGAGTATTACCCGTCGATGTTGTGTAAACGATTAACACATTTGTCATTGTGTTACTCCTGATGCAGCAGTTTCGCTCGTTGATTTCGATACGTCAGCTAAAAACGTGAATAACCGATCGACAAGATCGTCTGGTCGTTCATCGGGAATGAAGTGTCCGCAGCGTTCGACAACACCACCGTACACATTGTCGGCAACGTTTTGAAGCATGGCTTTGACGCGATCGCCCATACTTTTCTCACCACCTAATGCCAATACAGGTATTTTAATTTTGTTTTGTAGCAATGGGTTTGTCTGCTGAATTGATTCAAACACAGCACGATACACACCCAATGCACCGCTGACTCCACCAGGTGTTGCAAATGTTCGCAAGTATTCCTCAACTGCATCGTTGATGGAATTGGGATCGTAGCAATAGGTGTTGTAGAAGTAGGTGAGAAACTCGCGTTCATGTCCGACGATTAATTGTTCTGGCAGATCTCGAGCAAGGGCAAATGTCCACCACCACAATCCGCCATTGTGCATTGTTTCAGGAGCAAACTTGAAAATCTGCTGGAGGGGTTCTTCAAGTAGTACAGGCTCGTCTAAATATGTCAGGCTTAAGACTTCGTTAGGGTATTCACTTGCATAAAGCAATGCAGGGGGTGCGCCCATATCGTGAGCTACAAGATGAATCTGGTGAAACCCAAGTTGTTGAATCAGTTGCCGAAAATCTTCTGCTAAAGTTCGCGCATCATAGCCTTGCTCTGGTTTGTCAGAATCCCCATAGCCCCGCATATCGGGTGCAATAACAGTGTACCGTTCTGCTAAGGCAGGCATCACCTTTCGCCAGCAATACCAGGTTTCTAGGAAGCCATGCCACAGCAGCACGGGTTCACCCTTACCGCCGATTGCGTAATTAATGGTGATGTCATTGGCGATTGCTGTATGATGACTAAATTTTTGGTCGAAGTTGGTATTTTGAGTCATTTCAAATATTCACTGGCTCTTGTAAACAGGAGAGATATCCATGTTCATGCGGAAATCATAAATTTTGTCGTTGCGGGAACGGAGGATACTGGCGCATGGTAGTGTCACCTGAGTTCCGTTTTTGCGGGTATATGTAACATCTGCTTCCCAAACAGCTGAATTACTGTCTTCACCCAGCCAGAGTCCAGTTTTTTCATGATGCATAGCTTGAATGGTGTCAAAGAATTGAGCGAGAGCATCGTGAATAGCTTGTTTGCCGATCGCGAGCGGTTGATTGCTGAACCGAAATTTACTATCGTCAGTGAAGTTAGCAACAATTGCATCTGCATCTAGCGTGTCTACCGTTTTAAAGTAATTATGTACCCATTGAGCATCCATTTGTGGCTAACTCCACTACTACCGATCTAAACTCTTTATATTTGTGATTTGAAAATTTAGCAGTCAACTCTTATTTATATTCAAATATACCTTGAGTTGAACGTACTTCTTTGCTTTACACAAACATTATTAAGGATTCAACTCAATGCAAAAATCATTCAAAAGGTAGAGTTATGTAATCATTTCATATCAATTTTAAGTAGCAATGATACCTTTAAGGTATTGATAATCCGGTCTTAATCATGGAGCTTCGGCAGCTACGCTATTTCCTAACAGTTGCAGAAGAGTTAAATTTTGGACGAGCAGCCAAACGGCTCAACATGGCGCAACCTCCGCTGACCCGTCAAATCCGTCAACTCGAGCAAGAGTTGGACGTACAGCTTTTTGAGCGCACGAGTCGGCGCGTGGAATTAACTGAGGTGGGCAATCTGTTTGTAGAAGAAGCCTATAGGATTTTAGAGCAGGTTGAACAGAGCCTTTATAGGGTAAAAAGGGCAAATCAAGGAGCGATTGGACAGCTAGTAGTTGCATTTGAAGGGTCTTCAGCGTATGATGTAATTCCCATGTCGTTGAAAGCCTATCGAGAACGCTTTTCTGACGTAGAGTTGGTTGTGCTGGGCATGACTACTAATGAGCAGATTGAAGCACTACACGAGGGTCAGATTCATGCAGGGTTTGTGGTGCCACCACTCCAAGGACAGGTTGAAGATTTAGGACTTGAAACCGTCATTCAAGCGCCTTTAGTCCTCGCTCTACCAGAGGCACATCCTTTAGCTGCAAAGGCTAAGGTCAAGGTGCGATCGCTTGCCAACGAAGCCTTCATCATTGGACAGCGCCATAGCGGTTGTGGGCTGTTCGACCAGGTAATTGCAGTATGTCGTAGTGCAGACTTCAGTCCCATTATTAAGCAGGAGGTCAATGAGATGCAGGTGCTGCTTGGGTTGGTAGCAGCAGGTTTCGGCATTGCAATCCTCCCAGAATCCGCGAAGCAGTTTCAGCGATTGGGGGTGATTTATCGAGAGTTGCAGCCTAGCTCACCACTTGTGGCATTGGCGATGGCATGGCAGAAGAGTAATTCATCACCCTTGGTGCAAGCTTTCCTGCAAATCGTTAGGGAGAATTCAGCATAAACCAGTACCAGAAATGACCAAAAATATCTTTGGAGAATTATTTGGCGTTCGCGAAGCGGCTCCTTTGGAGCATCGCGGATATATTTCTCAACAATTATTTGAACTTCTCTTTCAGCAAAATCTTCAACTTATTACAACAATTAAAAAAATCTGAAAAGGAGCGGCGTGAAATTGTGAAAAACTTACTTTTAGCGCGTTTTGGGAAGTTAGACTCGGAGTTAATGACAATTATTCAGCCAATATTGAATTTACCCGCAACTGAGTATGCTCTTTTGCTCTTGCAGTTTTCGAGCTTGTCACGCGAGGATTTATTGGCGCGGTTTGAATAGTTTGATTAAAGGAATTCCATAAATATAACCTCGGTAATGTTCTATATTTAGGTTCATTGCCGAGTTTTTGTAAATAATCGCTGGTATCATCAGTTGGCAAAAGCTAACAGAGTCTGGCGCAAATTCAATGACCAAAAACCCATTTGACCAATTTTCCAAGCAATATTTTGAAGAATTTTTATCGCCATTAGGTGAGGTGAGGATAAATTATGAAATCCCAGGGGAACCAAGGTTTGTGGATATTTGGTTTACGCCATCAACTGATGTCACAACTGCTGCACAAGCACTGGGTATCTTAGCAAGAATAGCAGCAACACCCTGTTTACTAGAACCGTTTCGCAAACAACCAACAGAAAGAGAAATTCGCAGTTGTATGGGAAAGTTAATTCATCTCGAAGCCGAACTACACCGTCAAGCCAATCGAGATGAACAAACAATTCCTACTGATGAACTCCCAAGATTGTGGATTATTGCGACAGCTTGTTCGGAAAAGTTGCTCAATAAATTGATGGCAACTGAGGATGAAACTTGGCTTCCCGGTATTTACTTTCCCTCAAAAGTGTTTTTAACTGGAATTATTGCCATTGATAAGTTACCCCAAACTCCAGAAACTCTCTGGTTAAGAATTTTAGGGAAAGGGCTGATTCAGCAACAAGCAATTACTGAAGTTATGGCTTTGCCAAAAGAAGACAACAGACGCTCTGCTATTGTCAAGCTGCTGGCAACTTGGAAAGTTAGTATAGAAGTAAGTGGCGAGATGGATGCTGAAGCAAGGGAACTAGTTATGAACTTATCACAAGCTTACTTAGAATGGGAACAAAAGACTGAGCTTCGAGGAGTAGAGCTCGGCAAGGAGATCGGGAAAGAGCAGGAGCGGCGTGAAATTGTGGAAAACTTACTTTTAGCGCGTTTTGGGAAGTTA
>NZ_BAACAP010000098.1:0-18555 GCF_045865695.1 Scytonema hankhaensis NUACC26 | reverse complement strand
CGGTTCCCGATTTGACTTAAGTGACCCTAATACATGGAGTGAAGCTAGCTCAACAACGCAATTTCATTGGACGACTCGTAATGGTCGTCAGTTAACAGTTACGGTGCAAGCTTGGGATCATATGTTAATGAGGGGAAGCTTGAAAGAAAAAATGTATCGTCATCCCTTCACACTTCTGAGGATTCATGCGACTGACGATACTCACCAATCTTTATGGAAACCAATGTGGTTGATTGTCATTGGTCAACGACGTGAAGAAATTTCACCCCTAATTGCCTACCAAACCTACAGACAACGGTATGATATCGAACATTTCAATAGATTCGGAAAACAACGTTTATTGATGAGTGAGTTTCAAACCCCAGAGGTCAAACACGAGGAAAATTGGATACGATTAGTACTGTTGGCTTACGCACAGCTTTTCGCCGCAAAAGACTTAGCTCAACATTTACCTAGACCATGGGAGCGTTATTTAAAACAAAGTCATGATAAGATTGTAGCTCCAAGTGTGGTGCAACGTGATTTTGGGAGAATTATTTCAGAGACTGGTAAACCAGGGCGTTCTCCCAAACCCCGAGGAAATTCTCTTGGTAGGGTAGCGGGTCACGCATTGTCCCCAGAAAAAGGGGAAGCCTTCCTTAGGTTACAATCCCTGCCACAGACGAACAATCTGTTATCAAGGCTTCCCCTTTTTCTACGTGTTAGACCCTCGTGTCAGACTCAACCAAAACGATCTAAGCAGAGCGTTGTCAAAAAAGGCAAAAAAACGAACACTCTTAAAGAGAAAGCTGCGTAATTTTCTGGCTTATATCATTGTTTGACTCAGATGATTTACATCTGAGATAAAAAAGTTCCGTTGTTTTTATAGTTCGCGAATATTATACGCGAACATTTTGTTTGTCCAAAGTCCAAGCTATGAGCGACGTTGCTAGAATTTTGCTAATCTCTTCTCTGATGGCGTCAACATCCTGGTTAGCATCCACCCATTCTCCATGCAGATACCCTGCGTTATAGCTGGCAAGGCAAGCAATGTAGATCTGGGGGTCTGCTTTATTGTGAGTTTTCGTTTTCAGCATGGCTAAGTTCCTTTCTTTTTTCTCGCTCATGCTTTCTGTGCTGCCAGGGGCGATGAAGAGCTGGGTCAAGGATGCGCGGGGGGAGGGGTATCTCCCGGTTTTTTGCGACACGGTGTTTGTTACGAACTGAAAGCAAAAAATGGGGGAGACCCCCCGCGCACCCGTAGGGCTTGTCCTTGACCCAGCCCGCGCCCCTGGCATACCAACATCTTGCGCGGCTACCGCGCTCCGCTTTATGCCTCGCTCTCAACGGTCACAGGCGTGGGGTCATCAAAACCACAAGAGAAAAAAGGGAGAAAATGCAAAGAGACCCTGAAGGCCAGCTTTGAAGAAACCATCAGCTGGGTTTTCGGAAAAGCGGGGTAGATCTGCAAAGCCGCCCTTTTCTCAAAAGTCTCCTGCTACCTCTAAACAGTTTCTGGGCCAATACGATCACCATTGCCCAAAGCATTAGAATGCGAAGCATAGCGTTGACGAGGGGGCGTAGAGGACTGTGCCATAGGATGCGTGAATGCACCATCTCATGGGCTTTATGGGACAGAGGAACCGTATCGAGAACGGGAATTTCGCGCCTGAGATGGCGATAGGTCAGGTGATGGCACACCTCACTTCTCCGCCACGGTAGCAAAACGCAACGGTATTGTGTCAGACGTTGACAGAATAATGATTTTCGCTTCCACCGAGGCGATTGCAGATACTGATAATATTCTTTTGAATATTGCATGAAATCACCGTCATCAGCAAACAAGCCAAAAGATTTAATAATATGCTATTAAAACGGTAAAAATAAATTGAAATCAAAGAAAAATTAATAAATAATTGCATTGAATCACACTCGCTTCGCGTACATCCGTTTTCCCTTCAAATAAGCGGATTTCTTAAACATTTTTTTGTTTTGAAGAATGAGGATTTGACAATGCAATCTATCGCATTTTCTATTGAGCTTTTCGTTGTTATTTTTTCTGTTCTCTGCTGGCTGGTGACTCCTGAAACTGCCTCAGCTATAGATAATATTTCGGTCAGTAGAATGGAATCAGAAGCTGTACCACCAAGTATTGAACAGTTACTGCCAACAGCATCTCTGCAACATCCTGTTGAAGACGATACTGTTCTCCTTTCGTCTGTTGCTCCAGAGAGTCTTTCTCTTTCAGACAGACTGACACCTGGACATATTAAACAGGATTATTACAACGCCATTATTGAAGACTTGAACCTGAAACAAGCAAGGGATATTGCGTCAATCCTCAGAAAGCGAGGCGTTATTGACCAATCCACGAAACTGAGCGGCAAGGGAATTGGTAGAACCTATCTGGTTTTTCTTATCCAAGATCACCTGCCAGCCCATCAAGAAGAAGTCAAAAAGGCGTTGTCAGAGGTTTTGAACAGGGAACTGCCTTAAAAGAAGTACAATGAAATATTATCAAGCACAAACAGTGAACAGCGTAGCTTGTTGTTTATCTTGTGCTTTAAACAGACTAACGACTTTACCTGAAAATAGTCTTTTGGAAACGGCTAAACACTCCCTTTCAACCGCCGTGTTTCTAATGGATGAATATTACAGAACCTGGCATTCGATTATCTGGATTAAGTCAACGCAGATAACGAAGAAACGGGTTCAGGAAAAATTGAATAATCTTGCCTTCGATGCTTACACAGCATTCCTGAAGGCTACACAATTCTTGGATCTTTATGTTGATAGTCAGTGGGACAAAGAACAGCGTGGCCAAAGCGTAGAACCCCCTCCACCTTGGTGGCATGAAATGATGGAAAGTCTACAAGTTGCCGAAAGCTGTTTTGACAACGAGCATCGACATGAAATTTTGGGAAAGCAATTACACCTTTTTGAAACTGGAACATCAAATTAATGCGTAATCTTGATTTGGAGAACAAAGTGTATGCTGCCTGCACCTGTCCCCTCAGCAGGCGGAATTTTACCGAGGAAGAAATAGTGTACACCCTACAGAATGAAAGCTTTAGAGATACTCTTCTTTGTTGGTTTGAATCATCTGAAAGTGACGGTTGTTGGACAGAAGAGACAGTCTGCCTCATGCGTTCTTTCTATCCCCTCAAGGCAAGACCACAAGAAGGGAAAGAACAACTTTTAGACGACTGGGATGATGTTGTTTTTTGATTTTCACGAGGAAGTTTTATGGAACTTAATCACCTGAATGAACGAGAGATTGCGACCATTCTGGCTTCTTTAAGGCTCTTCCAAAAAGAAGCAGAAAAGTTTAATATGGCGGAAGTATTTCCTGATTATTTTATAGATGCTGAAATCACTCCCTTGACCCCAGAGGAGATTGACCAGCTCTGTGAGCAGTTGAACACATAGGTGTGAATTTAAGACAGATACCCTAGAAATGATCAGCCGGAAGAGTGCCAGATATGCACATTTAGCCTTCCCTGGATTCTCTAGCGGTATCTGCCGCTTTTTAGGAAGTTCTACACAAGGCTACAGAAAATATTTTGGGAAATATTAACTATATCTACAGTATGTAAACCAGACACAACCCATAAGCATTTTCATAGGTGAGCAAAATGGGTTCTGTTTTTTCAATTCACTCACCTAAAATCTATAGAGATTAATATTTAGAAAGAATAAAACTTTGTGACAGAATGACTGATATAAGTCAGTCATTTTAATTTAAAAACTTTTAGCATAACCTCCTATCAAAAATGGGGTATCCAGCGCTTCCCAAAGACCCCGCCTGAAATTCCTTATTCTTTCAAGGTTTGCGAATATCGATGGTAAAGCAGAAGTTAACGTTTTACCCCTATTAAAAAACGACCGTTTTCTGATAGTGTTGGCCCATGAACCGCTCCTCGAAACGCTCCATACTTGCCGCGCTCTATCTCCGTGTCTCCACAACAGACAAAGGACAGGACACCGACAACCAGTTATTACAACTGCGGGATTTTTGCGATCGCCTGGGATGGAAGATTTATGATATCTACGTTGACCGGGAATCCGGGCGTAAGGGCAGACGGGAGCGTTCTGGTTTTGCACAGCTTTTTGAAAATGCTGCAAGACGCAAGTTTGATGTATTGGTCTTTTGGTCGCTTGACCGCTTCAGCCGGGAAGGTATCCGCAAAACTATCAACTACCTTCAACGACTGGATACCTATGGCATCCGATTTAAAAGCTACACAGAACCCCTACTAGACACTGATAATGAACTGGTTGCCCATATCGTCCTCGGTGTCCTATCTTACCTGGCACAGCAGGAAGCCCTAAAAATTTCCGAGCGTACCAAGGCAGGGCTACAGCGTGTCCGCGCCCAAGGAAAAATTCTTGGCAGACCGAACGGTTTTCAAAAGTGGAAAGATAAACTTATAGCGATGCAGAATGCTGGTTACTCACAAGGACGTATGAGTTGTGAAACAGGACTTTCCTACAACACGGTTAAAACGTATCTTCGACGAATGGCAGAAGAATCAATAATGTAACTGCTTACAATCAGCCTGACGCCATTAATAAAGACATTGAAATTTTTTCCAATCATAAGTATATTTACTTAAATGGTCAAGTGCCGTGTGCGTTCTCATGTTATTTGGGCATTATATCGTGTAAGGAAAACACAGCATGGACAGTAATATCATTTCAGTGACGGGAATAAGCAAACCGCTGCTACATCTTATTGATGAGCGGGTTCGTCAGCGAGGTGTTGATAGAGCTGCCTACATCCGTCATTTGATTGAACGGGATATTTATGGTCCACCAATGCCACGTTCTGCCAAAGGCACATCAGAAGAGCAAAAACATCTATTTACCTCTCAAGGGGAGAAGCGTTCTTTCGATCCTCAGAAATGGGAAGATGATCTGAAAATCTTAACAACCCGCGCATCAGAAATACCTGTTCTACCGCCATTCGCGTTTACCCGTGAAAGCATCTATGGGAATCACGATTGATGCCTTACATGGCAGATACCAACATCCTGTTACGGTTTATCGCTCCTTCTGATCCCAATCATTCTCAAGTCCGTAATATTATATACTCTTTACTGAAACGAGGAGAGGAAATCTGTTACACGTCGCAGAACTTGGCAGAATTTTGGAACGTATGTACCCGCCCCTCAACAGCAAGAAGCGGCTTCGGTCTATCGATAGAGGAGACTGATATCCGAGCGCAAATCATAGAACGGTACTTCACATTCAAGCCAGATAATGCAGCAGTTCATGCGGAATGGCGACGATTGGTTGTAGACTACAAAGTATCTGGGGTTAAGGTACATGATACACGCCTCGTAGCTGCTATGTGTGTCTATGGCATCACCGATCTTATTACTTTCAATACCTTAGACTTTACCCGTTACACTGAAATTACAGCCCATCACCCCACTGATATAATAACGATATTTTAAGTCAGTCTTATACTGCCTCGTATAACAGCTATGTGCCTGTTAAGTCTACAACACGCCATTGATTTCAGGTGAACTCTTCCGTCACAATGAAGGCAAAAGCAGGAGGGAAGAATGGGTAATCAGCAAGGCACAGCGTTTATCACCACCAGAAAAGGGTTTTGCTACCTCACCATTAAGTGCAGCAGAAAAAATGCCCATATTATGCGTATCCGCCAATATACCATTGACGCGGAGGATAAAAGGCACATGCGCCGCTTATACCCGAATATCGTATTTGACTGGAAAAAAATTACCAGGCAGCTTGCAGAGAAACGCGAAGTATGTCGGGATTACCGTTCCCGCCGTATAGAAGCAGCGGCGGAACGGCGCAAGGCAGATTCCGGTAAACCTTTCCCCGTCGTCTATGATCCATTGACGCGCACCGTCTATGCAAACGGAGTTCCCTCTACTGCCGCAGGCGTGGGAATGTTGCTGGATGCCGTACTCCATGCTGACCACGCCTTGAATGACACCCCCTCTTCATCCCCTGTTGACAAAGATGACAAACTACGGTTAAGTATTAAGCCCAGTAATTTCTAAGAAAGTGAGTTATCCTAGCAAAAGTACTAAAAAATAATATTTAAGGAAATGTTGTGGAAAAATAAAGAACCAGAGAAGGTTTTTACTCCAAGAGCTTCAGATGTAAATGAATCAATGTACGTAAACCGCCCAGATCTAGAATCTGCTTTGAAGAGAGGTTTGCGAAGCAGTATGCATCTATTGATATATGGAGAGAGTGGAAGTGGTAAGACTTGGTTATATAAAAGGGTGCTTAAAGATTTAGATATTGATGTCTATATTGCAAATTTGGCAAATGCATCTAGGCTTAAGTCTATTAATGCTGAGTTCTCAAATTTAGTAAATCGAGAACAACAAGCAAGAGAAACTGGATATAGTGAGATGACAAAAGCCGGTGTTAGTGCTGGTGTTGCTTCTGGTGGTTTACAGCATCAAAGCCAGTATACTTTCGGTGAAATGGAACCCTTTGAAGCTTGTTTAAGCAGCATTCGTAATCGGAGTAACAATAAACAAGCCATTCTTGTACTTGATAACCTTGAATCGATTAGGGCAGAGCAAAACTTATTAACAGATCTGGCAAATGTTATAACGCTTCTGGATGATGAACGTTACGCTTCTTATAAAGTAAATCTTTTAATAGTCGGAGTACCTGGTGATTTAAGGCAATACTACCAAGCTACGCCAAACCTTACTACTGTAGCAAATCGTATTAGGGAGATGCCTGAAGTTTCAAGAATGACTTTGGAGCAATGCAAAAATTTAATTTATCAAGGTTTTATTAAAGAGCTTAAGTATGATGTTGATGATATAGATTCAATAATATCCCATATTTCTTGGGTGACTGACAGATTACCTCAAAGAATACATGAATACTGTCTAGAACTTGCTTTTATTGGAGAGAGCAATAGCCGAAAAATAAATCGTAGTTTGCTAGATGAGGCTGATAAATTTTGGCTTAAGCAATCATTGGCAGCAAATTATACAGTTATAGAGTCTATGATGAATGAGCGTGATACCAAGGTGGGCAGACGTAATCAGACATTATATTCACTTGGATTAATTGAAACTGAAGAATTTAAATGGTCTGATATTGAAGAAATTGTTAGAAAGGAATTTCCAACATCTACTGATAATCTTACTTTAAATCTTCCTCAGATACTCAGTTGGCTCTCAGTTAGAGAGAATCCAATAATTAAACGTTCTCCTAAAGGAGATGCGTATTGCTTCTCCGATCCTAAATACAGAATGTGTTTAAGAGCTATGCTAAGAAAAAGTAGCAATTTAGATTCTTCACATTCGGTTGAAAAGTTATCTATTTCTCAGATATAGAACATTACAAATTTCTAGCTGTACTAACTAATTTTAGGAAGGCTGTTGAAAATGACGTAAAGCGGAAAGCTGTGATTCAGGGTTCTGGTCAGCCGTAGAAACTCTGGCGTAGATAGCAATTTTGACGGGATGGGTCACGAAAACCCTTGGATGTTGTTAACAATCCAAGGGTTTCGTTAACACTAAAATGCCACCCCGCAAAGCCTTATTTCTTCACGCCAGAATAACCGTTTTTTGTAGGGGTTTAGTAAACAGTCCTGACACAGAAAGTATAAATACTTAAAACGATATTTGATTAAAATACACTAACAGCATTTTCTGTTCCGTTGCTACTCAGACCCCTTTTATGTCTACTAATGTAAGCGGGACTTTTTCTTAAGAATCTCGGTGCAATCCTCATATCTCATTTTCTATACTGTTAGAATAAATATAAATCTTTATTAAAAAGTATTTTATACTAATGATTAGCGAAAGACAGGCAGAAATTTTACTAAATGAGTGTGAACTGCGGCTTGGTACAGAACTAGGTAAACTTCGGACAAGTTTGAGAGGCGATTACAAAAGTACAAAATCAATGTTATGGGAGTTGATTGTCCTACATGCAACTTCCTCTATTGTTTCAGTTCAACACGAACCAACTGAGGCTGCTCCAGATATTTTCTTGCAACCTGAAGGTTGTGAACCTTTTTATATCGATGTTGCATACATTATGCCTCGAAATCAGCAACAAGAAGATGATCTAAAAGATTTTCCAAGGTGGGTGAGGCAAAAGTTGGTTCAAAAAGGAATTGACTATGCAGACTCACTAACAATCCGACTTGATCCTGCTGATTCTACCAAAGATGTAGAAGTACCACCACGCAATTGCTGGAACCAGCAGCTTAAGACAGACAAGTGGAAATCTTTTGTCATTCAGCTTTCATCACGCAACCTCCCATCAACTTGGTCTCTTGAAGAGGCAAATGTAATTGTTACTGCTGAGGGGATTGAGCAGGGATTTAGTGTATCTTCAACATTTCTTACTCCAAATATTCCACAACGAGCAGAAGATAACCTAATTTACAAAACTATTAAACATAAGGCGGAACAAGCCAAGAAATGGGAAGAAACTAGAAAAATATATCAACCATTAGTTCTCGTTATTGGTTCTTCTGAAAGCCTTCACCAAATTAATGGTCATGATATGTTCTTCTCCATACAACCCCAAAAGGCTGTTTATTCAGCCTTAGCTGACATAGAACAATGGGATTGGATTACGATCCTTAACTTGACTGATAACCGTTCTTGGCCTTGGGCTATGCGCCGTCAACGTGTTAGTGGCTCCAGATCTATTTCAGCAGTAGTAATTGTCACTATTAGAAACGAATACTCTGGATTAGAAGATAGATGGCAACGGAAAGCAAGTAAGTCTCTCATTATTAAGAATCCCCATCCTAAAGTTGCCTTAACAGCAATACAGGAACAGATTTTAGAGCAGATAAATTTTAATCATATCAAATATGGACCAGGTTGGGAAAGTTGGGAGAACCCACAAAGAACTCAAGATGTCTCTGTAGCATTAAATAGATATAGAGAATCGAGAGGGCATTTTGTTTTTAGTCCTAAATCAGATTATGCTTTCAGTATAGAGATTTCATGTAAGCTTGTTGCTCGTCTCTTGGTAGGAGATATCACTGCTGATAAGGTTTGGGATAGTAAACGCTTAAGTTTGAAGGATGATCTTGGCTCTCATCCATCTCTTGAACAAACAATAAGTAGCTCTCTGAAAACGGCTGCGACTATTAGGCAGCCTGTAGTTGATGTTAAGTTCGTGCAAGCAAATTCCAAATTGAGAGAGGAATCACGTATAAGACTAGAGCTTGGTACATTTGCTGATTTTGTCAAAAAAGACAAAGATTGCTTTAAGGGTTCTATAGAGTTTGGTACTAATGGTGCTTTTACCGTAACACTCTCCGCAAGCCTCGTCACTTCTCTCTTGGCAGGAAAAATTTCTGCTGACGAGGTATGGAAGAGTATAAGTAGGCAAGAAATTTGTAATTCCTTAAAAGATGCTGTGAGTAAAGGTCAAGAAATCATAGATGCAAAAATCATTCAAAATAATTCACTTCTTGAGGATGAACCACAAATTATCTTCAACTTTGGAGCAGCCACCGATATTTTAATTCGTGAAGATAAAAAACTATTGAGAGAGTTTAAAAGAAGTAAAAAACTAGATTAAGGAAGATAAAAGTAACAATTGCCAACACACGAATGTGCTGGCAATTGTTTTCATTCCATTCCAATTTCCTGTAATACCAACTTCTGACCCTAACTTGGGAAAACACCTAACTAGTTTAAACTCCAGAAATAATCCTGGTTTGAAAAAGTCGGGAAGTGCAGGTTTGAGCATTTATAATTGCAGGTCGCAACCAGGTAGCCTGCGAAGTTTATTTACCGTCCAGCTAATTTTGCTTAATTTTTGAGGCTGACTCATAAGTTAGGCTTGTTGTTTGTTCCAGGCAGTCAGCTTTTTTCAGTTTTCCAAAAAAACTGTATCATACACTACTATTTTTTAGCACTCGCAGAAATTTTCGGTCTACTGACTTTATTAAGCGACAAGTCTATTATTTAATTAGAAACTAATAAAGCTGGATTTGAGGCACATTTGCACAAGTTCGCTCAACCGAGTGAGTGGGTGGAGATGGTAGCTCGATTAGCTGCACAGGCTTCAGATGCCAATCAGGATGGGCAGGTTTAGCAAATAATCACCCGATAACCCGATAATAAGAACACGGATCAGCAAACCCATCCCTACCCTGACTTATTGCTGCCCTTGGAGAGCTAGCTATGACGAAGACCCCAGAATCCCCAAATACTTTGTCTGAGACAATCTTTGCGGGTGATAGCGAGATGGCTCAGTTAATGCGACGCAAGGACTGGTCACAAACGCCGTTGGGTTCGGTCGAGTCTTGGTCGCAAAGTTTGCGAACTGCCGTGAGTATATGCTTATCTTCTACTTTCCCCCTTTGCCTGATGTGGGGACAAGAGATAATCCAACTTTACAATGATGCCTATCGCCCGATTTGTGGTGCCAAACATCCTCAAACATTGGGTAGCCCGGGACAGGAGAATTGGTCAGAAATTTGGCACATTCTCGATCCGCTCTTTGAAGGTGTTTTCCAGACGGGACAACCTGCCTATCTTGAAAATCTGCAAATGTTTCTCAATCGCAATGGCTACCTTGAAGAAGTTTACTTGACCTTTTCATTTAGTCCCATTCGCGATGAAAGCGGTGAGGTTGCGGGCGTTTTCCATCCGATAATGGAAACAACTGCACAAGTGATTAGCTCTCGACGGCTACGAACGCTCAGCGATTTAGGAACAAAGCTTGGAGCAGCAAAGACGTTGGAGGAGTGTTGCCAAATTGCGATCGCCACGCTTTCGCACAATGCGGCTGACATTCCTTTTGTGGTACTCTATCTACTTGCTGATGATGGAAAACGTCTTCAGCTTTGGGGAACGACCGGATGGGACAAAGACTGGTATGCCCTTCCCCCTGTCATTGATATAAGCGCATTAGAAGAACTGGAATTTCCGTTTGCACAAGCAATTCATACTAGACTAGTTGAGCTGGTGGAGATTGCAAGTCAGTCCGATTGCAACAGCGCCCTCAACACAGAACTGCCTCTGACAAAACCCCTTTCTGCTCTGGCTTTGCCCTTGATCCAACCAGGGAAAGATCGTCTTACTGGCTTGCTGATTGCAGGTATCAGCCCTCACCTTTGGCTTGACTCTGACTATCGGCGATTCTTTGAATTGGTTGCCGGACAGCTGACAACCGCCATGACGAATGTTCGTGCTTACGAAGAAGAACGCCTGCGAGCCGAGGCATTGGCAGAACTCGATCGCGCCAAAACCACCTTCTTTAACAATGTGTCACACGAATTTCGCACGCCGCTAACCCTGATACTGGGGCCGCTACAGGATGCTTTAACGGATCGGGATGATCCGATGACCCAACATCAACGGCAGCGCATAGAAGTGGTGCAGCGGAACTCTTTGCGCCTGCTGAAGCTCGTCAATACCCTACTGGATTTCTCCCGCATCGAAGCCGATCGCTTTCAAGCTGTTTATGAACCGACCGATCTGGCAACCTTTACAACAGAGCTAGCGTCGGTATTTCGCTCTGCAATCGAGCGGGCAGGTCTGCACCTGATTGTTAATTGTCCACCCCTACCTGGGCCAATTTATGTGGATCGGGAGATGTGGGAAAAAATCGTCCTCAATTTGCTCTCAAACGCTTTCAAATTCACATTCGCGGGCGAGATTACAGTCAGTCTGGCTCTGGTGGGCGAGCGGGTTGAGCTAGCCGTACAAGACACAGGGATTGGCATTCCAGCCGCAGAAATTGGGCATTTGTTTGAGCGGTTTCATCGGGTTAAAGGGGCAAAGGGACGAACATTTGAAGGATCGGGGATTGGATTATCGCTCTGTGAGGAATTGGTGAAACTGCATGGTGGAACTGTTAGGGTCAGCAGCGTCGAAGGGGAAGGCAGTTGCTTTAGAGTGTCCATTCCCACTGGCTGCGCTCATTTGCCCACTGAACGGATTGGAGCAACCCGCACGTTAGCATCAACGGCAACCGGGGCATCCCCCTATGTGGAGGAAGCGTTGCGATGGCTGACCCAAGAAAATGAAAGCACTCAAGCACTCACAAGTCAGTCAGTTCGAGAAAATACCTTTGCACCAACCTATGCCCACGTTCCCTCATCTGCATCCAGCCGGATTTTACTGGTGGATGACAATGCCGATATGCGGGATTACCTGAAGCAGCTATTGACCCAACGGTGGCAGGTGGAGACGGCAGCGAATGGAGCGATCGCTCTCGAAGCGATCCAACAACAACTGCCCGATCTCGTGCTAACAGATGTGATGATGCCGGAGGTAGACGGCTTTCAACTGCTCAAAACTTTGCGGGCTGACCCCATTACCCAAAGTATTCCAATTATTCTCCTGTCGGCACGGGCTGGCGAAGAGGCAACCGTTGAAGGACTCCAAGCCGGAGCCGATGATTACTTAATCAAACCCTTCTCTGCTCGCGAACTGATGGCACGAGTAGAGACGCAACTGGAAATGTCACGCCTACGTCAAGAGCTATCTGCAAACCGCTTCAAGAATGAGTTTCTCATGACGGTCACTCATGAACTGCAATCGCCCTTGGCGACGATTCTTGGATGGGCGCGATTTCTCCAAACCAAATCTTTTGACTCAGACACAACAGCACGAGCATTAGCGGCGATCGAACGCAACGCCAGCATCGAAGCCAAATTAATTAAGGATTTGCTAGATGTTTGTGAGATTCTCTCTCTTAAGTTACGTCTCAAGTCTCAGATTGTCGATCTCGTCGTTTTGGTACAGAACTCAGTGGCAACATTCCGTGAAGCAGCCCAGGCAAAACGCATATCTCTGGTCGAAACAATATCGGATGGTATACCAAGTAATGTTTTTGCTGATGGCTCACGCCTCAAACAAGTCATCGCTAACTTGCTAGACAATGCCATCAAATTCACGCCCGACGGAGGGCAAGTCACCATTGAGCTAGAATGCTTTGATGCTGGCGTGCAAATTACCGTCAGCGATACAGGCATTGGCATCCGTCCTGATTTTCTGCCCTATGTTTTTGATCGCTTCACCCAAGCGGAAGTACCCAGCCGCCATACACCGGGAGGAGTGGGAATTGGATTGGCGATCGCTGGTCACCTAGTTGCATTACACCATGGTACGATTGAAGTAGCCAGCGAGGGAGAAGGGCGTGGCACAACCTTTACAGTCAAGTTACCATTCAATCAACCTGCTCAACCCAATGCGGATGCCTAACCACGGAAGCGATCGGTTCTATGCAACACCCAAATCCTGAAACCGTCACTTTAAAAGACATTTTGATTACGGAGGAGCTATCGCGACGCGCTTCCCGCACGCCTAATTTGCAGGCAGAGAATCAAGCCATGCGGATGCTGATTCACCGAATGACACATGATGCAGCAAGCCTAATGCAAACGCTAGTCGATACTGCCCTGGAGCTATGTCAAGCAGGAACAACTGGGTTGAGCTTGCTGGAAACCACAGCGGATGGAGCAGAGATTTTTCGCGCTCAAGCATTAGCGGGAACCTTAGCACACCATGTTGGCGGTAGCACTAAGCGCAACTTTAGCCCCTGTGGCGTATGTCTTGACCAGGGTGTTCCCGTTCTCTTTTCTCACCCTGAACACTACTTCACCTACTTTCAGTCAGCGAATACTCCAGTCGTAGAAGGGCTGGTGTTGCCTCTGGTTGCCGACAACCACGTCTTCGGCACGATCTGGATTATGTCTCACGATGAGCAGCGGCAATTTGACTCAGAAGATGTGCGAATCATGACGAGTCTGGCAGACTTTACCGCCACCGCCTTGCTGTTGCAGCAGCGCCAGACGGGAGAATTGCTGGCGGCTAATGCGGTGTTAGAGACAGAAATTGTAGAACGCAAGTCCCTTGAAGCGCAGACCCACGCTTTGATCGCAAATTTGCCCGGTGGCGCGGTGTTTGTCGTCGATCGCGACTTGCGCTATTTGCTGGCAGAGGGAGAAGCGTTATCTGCCGCTGGATTCAAGCCCAAAGATTTCGTTGGGCGAACCATTTTTGAAGTGCTGCCGCCCGATTTAGCCGCCAGTTACGAGCCGATGTACCGTCAAGCTCTGGCAGGGGAACCGTTTGAGCATGAGCATAATGCCCACCATTACACCTACCTCTCACGGGGAACACCGCTTCGCTCTGAAAATGGTGAAGTATATGCGGTGCTGGCAGTTTCTTACGACATTACCGAACGCAAACGTGCTGAAGCAGCATTGCGCGAGTCGGAAGCAAAATATCGATCGCTGTTTCAGTCGATCGATGCGGGCTTTTGCGTCATCGAAGTATTGTTCGATGAATCTGGAAACGCATTTGACTATCGCTTTCTAGAAGCCAATCCAGCTTTTGAGCAACAAACCGGACTGGTGGACGCGATCGGCAAAACTGTGCGTGAGCTGGTGCCACAGCACGAGGCACACTGGTTTGAGATCTATGGCAGAATCGTGCGAACTGGAATATCAGAGCGGTTTGAAAACGCGGCTGAGGAACTGGGGCGATTTTACGATGTGTACGCTTTCGGCATGGGTGAGTCACGGGAGCACAAGGTGGCGGTTCTCTTCAACGACATCAGCGAACGCAAGCGGCAGGAAGAAGCCTTGCGTGAAAGCGAGGAACGGCTGCGCGACGTACTTAACTCGATGGCCGAGGGCTTTGCTCTCCTCGGAGATGACTTTACGATCCTTGATGTCAACGAAGAAACGCTGCGGCTTGATGGTCGCTCTCGCGATGAGTTGATCGGTCGCTCACATTGGGATGCGTTCCCCGGCACCGAGGACTCGCCGGTCGGCGAGATCTTCAGGCGCGTGGCGCGAGAACGTATGTCCACCTCGCTTGAGCACGTGTACTGCTGGCCCGATGGTCGATCCTTGTGGCTCGATATGCGGGCCTATCCCACGCGGAACGACGGTGTGGCGATCTTCTGGCGCGACGTTACTGACCGCAAGCAAGCCGAAGCAGCCCTGCGCGAGTCGGAAGAGAAATACCGATCGTTGTTTGAAACGATGGACGAAGGCTACCTCCTGTCCGAGGTGATTTTCGCTTCGAACGACAAGCCGATCGACATTTTCTACCTCGAAGCGAATCCGGCAGCAGTGCGCCTCGCTGGACGGGACTTCTCTGGGCAACGGATGCGCGAGATTGACCCGAATTACGAAGAGTACTGGTATGAGATCTACGGGCACGTCGCGCTCACTGGCGAGTCCGTGCGCGCCGAACGATACGCCCAACCGCACGATCGATGGTTTGATTTTTATGCGTTCAAAGTCGGCGGGCAGGAGAGCCGTCGCGTCGCCGCCGTCTTCAATGACATCACCGATCGCAAACATACAGAAGAACAGTTGCGCCGCGCTGCCGAGATGGATGCGTTTCGGGTGAAGTTGTCGGATGCGCTGCGATCGCTTTCTGACCCAATTGAAATTCAACGGGCAGCGATGCACGTCATCGGTGAGCATTTAGCAGTTGACCGCGTATTTTACGCCAATATGATGCCCGACGACGTAACGACCGTTATCCACGACAACTACGTGCGCGACGGTGTTCGGAAATTTATCGGCAGCTTTCGCACCACCGATTTCGGCGATGCCGCCGAGCGGCTGAGAAGCGGGAAAACTGTCGTTCTGACGGATGTGAGCACGAGTGAAGACTATACCGAAGCAGAAAAAGCGGCGTATGCTGGAATTGGTATGAACGCTACCCTTGCCGTTCCGCTCGTCAAAGCAAATCGCTGGGTCGCCAATCTCGGCATTCATTCCATAGAAGCGCGCTGTTGGACAGACGAAGAAGTTGCACTGGTACAGGAAACAGCGGAAAGAACCTGGGCAGCCGTGGAACGCGCCCGCGCCGAAGCAGCCGTCGAGGCAGATCTGAAAGCGACTCAGATGCTGCACAACCTTGCGACGAGACTGATCGGTGAGGAAGATAGACAAGCCCTCTATCAAGAGATCGTCAAAACCGCGATCGCGCTGACCCAAGCGGATGCTGGCTCATTTCAGATTCTGGATGAAACAACCCAAGAACTGGTGATAATGGCGACTCAAGGGATTGACCGAACAATGGCGGAGCATTTCTATCGGCTTGACGCAAGTTCAAATACCTCCTGTGGCATCGCGTTGACAACAGGCGAGCGGACCTTCATCCATTTTGACGTGCCCCAGAGCGAAGACCCGGATGGTTCTCTCCGAATTCATAGAGATGCTGGATTGCGCTGCGTCCAGTCAACCCCATTGCGTTCTCGTTCTGGCAAGCCTATCGGCATGGTTTCAACCCATTGGCGCGAAGATCATCAACTGAGCGATCGCGAGTTGCGGTTTCTCGATTTACTTGCCCGTCAAGCTGCTGACATCATTGAACAACGGCAAGCGGAAGAAAATCGGATTCAGTTGATTCACGAACAAACCGCCCGTGAACAAGAACGCCAGCGCGCCGTTCGCGAAGCGGCACGAAGTGCAGATTTGGCAGAACTCGATCGCGCCAAAACGAGTTTCTTCAGCAACATCAGCCATGAATTCCGCACACCGTTGACTCTATCTCTGGCTCCCCTGCAAGATGCGTTGAGCGATCGCACCCATCCCCTCGACCCCATTCATCGAGAACGATTAGAACTTGTTCACCGCAATAGCCTTCGCTTATTGAAACTGGTCAATACGTTACTCGACTTCTCTCGCATTGAAGCCGGACGCATGGAAGCAGTGTATGAACCGACAGATTTAGCAACCTTCACGACAGAACTCACCAGCGTATTTCGCTCTGCAATCGAGCGGGCAGGCTTGCAGTTGATTGTGAATTGTCCACCCTTACCAGAACCTATCTTTGTTGATCGGGAGATGTGGGAGAAGATTGTTCTGAATCTGCTCTCCAACGCCTTTAAGTTCACCTTTGAGGGCGAAATTAGAGTCAGTTTGTATTCGACCGATCGCAATCAAGCCATCCTCCAGGTTCAGGATACGGGCACAGGAATTGCCAGAGAACACCTGCCCCATCTGTTTGAGCGGTTCTATCAAGTTCGAGGAACAAAAGGAAGAACCCATGATGGTTCAGGAATCGGTCTTGCCCTGGTCAATGAACTCGTGCGATTACAGGGTGGAACAATTGAGGTCAGTAGCACGCTGGGAGAGGGCACTTGCTTTACAGTCTCCCTTTTGCTGGGGACAGACCATCTACCGAGCGATCGCCTTCACTTTGAAGGCGATCGCTACCCTGTTCGCACCCTAGCCTCTACTGCAATGGCTGCCACTGCTTACGTAAAAGCCGAGCGGTGGGCAACTACCCAGAACAATCAAGAACAGACTATCGAGAATACCGAGGAGCAAACTACCCAAACTGCTGATTCCTCACTCCCAAATCACACATCTGCCCGTGTGCTTGTAGTTGATGACAATGCCGACATGCGGGAGTATTTGACCCGTATCCTCAGCGAACACGTTCAAGTCGAAGTCGTCGCCGACGGGGTAATGGCTCTGGCAGCGGCTACTGAACAAGTACCCGATCTCATCCTCAGTGATGTGATGATGCCAGGACTTGATGGTTTTAAATTGCTTGGGGCGTTGCGAGCTTCGCCGCGTACCAGAGAAGTTCCTATCATTCTGCTCTCGGCTCGTGCAGGAGTTGAAGCGATAGTCGTTGGACTCGAAG
This sequence comes from Scytonema hankhaensis NUACC26, assembly GCF_045865695.1. Lineage (NCBI taxonomy): Bacteria > Bacillati > Cyanobacteriota > Cyanophyceae > Nostocales > Scytonemataceae > Scytonema > Scytonema hankhaensis. Next base: position 955 of record NZ_BAACAP010000098.1, on the reverse strand, counting down.
CAGGGGCAGATGACTACTTGATCAAACCCTTCTCAGCGCAAGAACTAATATCTCGTGTTACGGCTCATCTACAAATGGCGCAGCTACGCCAAGAAGCTCTGCAAGAGGCAAGGAGCACGATTCGCAGCAGGGATGAATTTATATCCATTGTTTCCCATGAATTGAATACTCCTCTGGTCTCGATTCTCGGTTGGACGCGCCTGCTACGCGCTAATTCTCCCAGCCCGACGATGCTGGCTAAAGCATTAGACACCATTGAACGTAACGCCACGCTACAAGCCAAGCTAGTGCAAGACTTGCTAGATATTTCCCGCATTGCAGCAGGAAAACTGCGTTTGAACACTGAGCCAGTCGAACTAGAAGCAGTCATTGAAACGGCGATGGCAACCGTAACTCAAATGGCACAAACCAAAGGGATCGATTTTCACTGGCACAAGCAGAATATGGCGAATCTTGATGCTCATACTGCTAATTCCATTGTTGTTATGGGCGATCGCGATCGTCTCGGGCAAGTTATCTGCAATCTCCTCAGCAATGCCATTAAATTTACCCCCTCTTCAGGTAGCGTCACCATTGAATTATCAGTAATTGACGATGACCATTCTCCTAATATCTCTTGTGCTCAAATTTGTGTCACCGATACAGGCATTGGCATAGCTGCTGATTTCCTTCCCCATGTCTTCGAGCGCTTCCGTCAAGCCAGAGATTCAGATGCAGCCAAAGGGATGGGGCTGGGGTTGGCGATCGCCCGTCACTTAGTTGAACTCCACAACGGTACAATTTCTGCCCAAAGTGCCGGAGTTGGTCAGGGAGCAACTTTTACAGTCAAACTACCGATATGTTTATCTCAATAATGTCTAAGTAGAGCTTAACACTAAAAGGGCGATTTTTTGAACCAATACCTCTGAAGGGCTGACTAAGGAGGTAAAGCCGAGGTTAATGATTGCTTCATCTA
>NZ_BAACAP010000097.1:0-18522 GCF_045865695.1 Scytonema hankhaensis NUACC26 | reverse complement strand
CCAAAAGAACTCACCCCAGCGCGGCGCTTAGTTCCGTCAGTTTTCCATTCGCGCAGTGTCGTGTTGACGTAAAACGGACTATTGGCAAAATCAATCTTGGGATTGGGCTTTTCAAAATGCAGGCTTGGTGGCAACATCTCGTGTTTCAGTGCTAGGACTGTTTTAATCAGACCCGCTACACCCGCTGCTGTGTCTAAATGTCCAATATTTGTTTTCACCGAACCGATAGCACAGAAGCCCTTCTTTTGGGTTGTCGCACGAAAAGCTTGTGTCAGCGCGGTGATTTCAATCGGGTCTCCCAAAACTGTTCCCGTGCCGTGGGCTTCTACGTAGGAGATCGTTTCGGCCTCAATCTGAGCTATAGCTTGAGCTTCTGATATGACTGCTGCTTGACCTTCGACACTCGGTGCCGTGTAACCAACTTTTAACGAACCGTCGTTGTTGATAGCTGAACCTTTTATGACTGCATGGATGTTATCTCCATCAGCCAGAGCATCCGATAGGCGCTTCAGAAGCACGATTCCGACACCGTTGCCACCAATAGTTCCCTGAGATTCGGCATCAAAGGCACGGCAGTGTCCATCGGGCGAAAGAATCATGCCTTCTTGATACAAGTAACCCGTTTTTTGTGTGATACCAACGGAAACACCACCAGCGAGTACCATATCACACTGGTAATTCAGCAAGCTCTGACATCCCATTTGCACAGTCACTAATGACGTAGAGCAGGCAGTGCTAACGTTAACACTCGGTCCAGTCAGGTTGAGCTTGTAAGAAACTCTTGTCGGCACAAAATCTTTATCATTACTAATAAATGTTTGATAGACGCCGACCGATTCGATTTGGTCGCGGTTTGAGACGAGGTTATAAAGTAAGTAAGCATTTAGACCAGCACCAGCATAAACACCAATTTGACCATCATATGTTTCCGGGTCATAACCGGCATTTTCCAGAACCTCCCAAGCACACTCCAAAAACAGGCGGTGTTGGGGGTCCATAATTTCCGCTTCCTTTGGTGTAAACCCAAAGAACGACGCATCAAACATCTCTACGTCTGACAACAAACCATTTGCTTTGACGTAGTTTTGGTTTTTCAGTAATACTGGGTCTATGCCTTGTGCCTCTAATTCCTCATCACTGAAAAATGAAATCGACTCTACACCCTCGCGCAGATTCTGCCAAAACTCATCAACATTCTTGGCTCCGGGAAAACGACCTGCCATGCCGACGATCGCGATCGGTTCCATTCCATCGTGTGTTTCCCAGTTATCCATTGGTCTTCTTCCTTTGTTTAATAAATGGTTGTCGTTTGAGAGCTTCTATTCGCTTGCTGGCACGGTCATTGATTTTTTGCAAAGTCGGTGCTTCCACATCCTGTTCCTGACCGAGATATTGTGCCAAAGTACTTATGGTTGGATATTTAAACAAGTCAATTACTGAGATATTTCTGTTGATGTTTCCTAGTAATTTATTATTCAGTTTGTTATGAAGTTGGACGATCAGGAGTGAATGACCGCCGAGTTCAAAGAAATTGTCGTTCACACCTACTTTTTCCAGATTCAGCACCTCAAGCCAGATAGTACTTAGCAGTCGCTCCACCTCGTTGCGGGGTGCGACGTATGCTGACACCTCTAATGTAGTGTGGTCGGGATCTGGCAGGGCGTTGCGGTCAACCTTGCCATTGGGTGTGAGCGGCAGGACATCGAGCACCACAAAATAAGATGGCACCATGTACTCGGGCAGTTGCTGTTTGAGGAAAGAACGCAACTCACTTATGGCTAGTGTTGTTTCTGCCTGGGGTATTAAGTAGGCAACTAAGCGCTTGTCACCCGCAATTTCTTTGGCAATCACAACAGCTTGTTGCACGGTTGAGTGTTGACTCAGAAGTGCCTCAATCTCGGCCAATTCAATGCGGAAGCCACGCACCTTCACCTGGTGGTCAATGCGTCCGATATATTCGATGTTGCCATCGCTCTTATAGCGGACTAAATCTCCGGTTTTGTAAAGCTTTTCACCGGGCTGGCTGCTAAAGGGGTTAGGAATGAATTTTTCAGCCGTCAACTCCGGTCGGTTGAGGTAGCCTCGCGCCAAACCATCGCCACCAATGTGTAATTCGCCCGCTACACCTATTGGTACTGGTTGTAAATTGGCATCGAGGATGTAGAATTGGGTGTTGGCGATCGCTCTTCCTATGGATACCGCGCCTGAACCAGCTTGCACTTGAGACACGGCTGACCAGATGGTGGTCTCCGTCGGACCGTACATATTCCACAGGCTATCCGCACGCTCGAGTAATTGAGTTGCCAGTTCGCGAGATAGGGCTTCACCACCGCAAAGTATTTTCAATTGTGGGTTGCCCAGGAAGCCAGCTTGCATCAGTGCTCGCCAAGTCGCAGGTGTACCTTGCATGACTGTAGCGCTTGATGTCCCCAAAGCGGCAGTGCTTTGACCACCATCGGCAATCAGGTCGCGGGTGAGGACGACACGTGCGCCCGTGCTTAATGGCCCGAACAACTCTAACGCAGCAATGTCAAAGGTGATGGTCGTCACCGCTACCAGCACATCTTCTGACACTATCCCCAGTTGAGCGGACATTGCGTTTAAGAAATTCACCACAGCGCGGTGGCAAATTTGTACTCCTTTGGGCCGTCCGGTTGAGCCACTTGTGTAAATGGCATAAGCTAAGTTCTCGGCACAGACATTGCTGTTGGGGTTGGATGAACTTTGATGAATCGGCCAATCTTGGTCTAAGTAAACAATATGCCCATGCACCTCGGGCAGTGTGTCCGCTACTGACTGTTGTGTCAGCAGCACTGAGACACGGGCGTCAGAGAGGATGTACGCCAGTCGCTCCGGTGGGTAGATCGGGTCGAGGGGCACATACGCGCCACCTGCTTTGAGAATGGCTAGCAGTCCCACCAACATCTGTATTGAGCGTTCTGCACAAATGGCGACCAACACTTCTGGTTCGACTCCCAATGATACCAGGTGGTGTGCCAGTTGGTTGGCTTTGGCGTTGAGCTGGCCATACGTGAGTTGTTCATCTTCAAACACCACTGCCACGGCATTGGGTGTCTTCTGGACTTGTTGCTCAAACAACTGATGAAGACACAATTGTTTGGGGTAGTCGGCTTGGGTATCGTTCCACTCCATCAGGAGTTGATTTTGTTCGTTGGCAGTGAGCAGTGGTAGTTCTGATAGCTTTTGCTGTGGATCGCTAACAACTGCTTCTAGCAGAGTTTGATAGTGCCCTGCCATCCGTACAATGGTGGCGGTATCAAACAAGTCTGTATTGTAATTAAGAGACGCGGTCAGTCCAAAAGCTGAGTTTTCATTGAGTCCTTGGTCGGTTTTCCCTAACGATAGGGTCAAATCAAACTTGGCAGATGAGCTTTCCATGTCCAATGGAGAGAGCGTTAAGTTGGGAAGTTGCAACACCTGCATTGGTGAGTTGTGCAGTACAAACATCACTTGGAACAGCGGCGTGTGGCTTAAAGAACGCTTTGGCTGCAATTGTTCGACCAACTGCTCAAAGGGCAGGTCTTGATGGGCGTAAGCACCAAGGGCAACTTCCCGCACTTGCGACAGTAAATCGCTAAAACTGGGATTGCCAGACAAATTACCGCGCAGCACCAAATTGTTGAGGAATAAGCCAAATAACCCCTCTGTTTCAGCCCGATTGCGGTTAGCTATCGGTGTGCCCACACAAATGTCAGTTTGACCACTATAGCGGTACAGCAATATTTGAAATGCTGCCAACAACGTCATAAACAGCGTCACTCCCTGTCGCTGACTGAAGACAGTAAGCGCCTCAGATAGCTCCTCGGAGAGTTTGAATATCTCAGACGATCCTTCGAAGGTTTGAATTGCAGGTCGCGGTCGATCTGTTGGCAGTTCCAACAAAGCCGGAGTACTCCTCAGTTGTTCCTTCCAGTATGCGAGTTGCTTTGTCAGCACTTCTTGTTGCAACCACTGCTGTTGCCAGACAGCAAAGTCAGCGTACTGAATTGGCAACTTTGGCAGCGCAATTGGTACACCATTATACACAGCTTGGTAAATTGCTGCTAACTCGCTCACTAGTATGCCTATTGACCACCAATCTGAAACCATATGGTGCATCATCAGCATCAGGACGTGTTCTGTTTCTGTCAGTTTGAACAAACTAGCCCGTACTAATGGGTCAGTTGCCAGGTTAAACGGTTGCGTTGCTTTTTCAAGGATCGATTGTCGGCAGGCGCTTTCTCGCTCTTTTGGCTCTATGTGTTGCAAGTCTACGACTGCCAGTGTTATCTTCACGCTGTCGGCAATTACTTGCATCGGTTGCCCATCTACCTGAATAAAATTGGTGCGTAGGATTTCGTGGCGGCTGATGATGTGATTGATACTGTACTCAAGGGCAGCGATATCGGGTTGACCTTCACAACGCACCTGCACATGAAGGTTGTAAAAGCCACTCTCTGGCTCGAACTGCTGTAGGAACCACAAGCGTTGCTGGGCAAACGACAGAGGTAGCTTTCCTTCTCGTGAAACGGGCAGAATTGGGGCTAGAGAGGAACTTGAGGTGGGATTAGCCTTTTGCAGAAACGCGAGGATTTGTGCTTTGCGCTCTTGCAACTGAGCACGCAGAGATGGTGTCAGTATTCCATCAGGGGCACTACACCGCAAACGTTCACCATCCACCCACAGCTTTACATCCAAAGTGCAGAGGTAAGACAAAAACTCCTCAATAGTTTTCATAAGACATCTCCTCTCGGTTGTTCACCACATCAATGAAAATGGACTCAACACTGTCTCGCAAATTCTGCCAAAACTCATTCACGTTTTTGGCTCCCGGAAAATGAACTGCCATGCCGACGATCGCGATCGCATCCATTCCATCGTGTGTTTCCCAGTTATCCATTGGTCTTCTTCCTTTGTTTAATAAGTGGTTGTCGTTTGAGAGCTTTTATTTGCTTGCTAGCACGGTCATTGATTTTTTGCAAAGTCGGTGCTGACCCATTCTGTTCCTGACCGAGATATTGTGCCAAAGTACTTATGGTTGGATATTTAAATAAGTCAATTACTGAGATATCTCTGTTAATGTTTCCTAGTAACTTATTATTCAGTTTGCTATGAAGTTGAACGATCAGGAGTGAATGACCGCCGAGTTCAAAGAAATTGTCGTTCACACCTACTTTTTCCAGATTCAGCACCTCAAGCCAGATAGTACTTAGCAGTCGCTCCACCTCGTTTCGGGGTGCAACGTATGCTTCTACCTCTAGTTTAGAATGGTCGGGATCTGGCAAGGCGTTGCGGTTAACTTTACCATTGGGTGTGAGTGGCAGGGCATCAAGCACTATAAAATAAGATGGCACCATGTACTCGGGCAGTTGCTGTTTGAGGAAGGAGCGCAACTCATTCATTGTTGGTGTTGCCTCAGCCTGAGGTAGCAGGTAAGCAACTAAGCGCTTGTCACCCGCAATTTCTTTGGCAATCACAACGGCTTGCTGCACAGTTGAGTGTTGACTCAAGAGGGACTCAATCTCGCCCAATTCAATGCGGAAGCCACGCACCTTCACCTGGTGGTCAATGCGTCCGATATATTCGATGTTGCCATCCGGAAGATAGCGGACTAAATCCCCAGTTTTGTACAACCTTTTACCAGCATCGTCAAACGGGTTGGGAATGAATTTTTCAGCCGTCAACTCCGGTCGATTGAGGTAGCCACGTGCCAAACCATCGCCACCAATGTGCAATTCGCCCGCCACACCCACTGGTACTGGTTGTAAATTGGTATCGAGGATGTAGAATTGGGTGTTGGCGATCGCTTTTCCTATAGACACCGAGCCTGAACCTGCTTGTACTTGGGACACGGCTGACCAAATGGTGGTCTCCGTCGGACCGTACATATTCCACAGGCTATCCGCACGCTCGAGTAATTGAGTCGCCAGTTCGCGATCGAGAGCTTCACCACCGCAGAGTATTTTCAATTGCGGGTTGCCCAGGAAGCCTGCCTGCATCAGTGCTCGCCAAGTCGCAGGTGTGCCTTGCATGACTGTGGCGCTCGATGTCGCCAAGGCAGCAGTGCTTTGACCACCATCAGCAATCAGCTCGCGACTGAGGACAAGGCTTGCGCCTAAGCTCAATGGTAGGAACAACTCTAATGCGGCGATGTCAAAGGTAATGGTCGTCACCGCCACCAGTACATCTTCTAACACCATCCCCGGTTGAGCGGACATTGCTCTTAAGAAGTTTACCACAGCGCGATGGCAAATTTGTACTCCTTTTGGTCGTCCGGTGGAGCCACTTGTGTAGATGGCATAAGCCAGATTCTCAGCGATCGCGCCACTGTTCGGGTTGTGCAAACTTTGGTGAATCGGCCAATCTTGGTCTAAGTAAACAATATGCCCATGCGTGTCAGGCAGAAGATCCACTACCGACTGTTGTGTCAGCAGCACTGAGACACAAGCGTCAGAGAGGATGTACGCCAGTCGCTCCGGTGGGTAGATGGGGTCGAGGGGCACATATGCGCCACCCGCTTTGAGAATTGCCAGCAGTCCTATTACCATCAATGTTGAGCGTTCCGTGCAAATTCCAACCAACACTTCTGGTCTCACACCCAATGAGCGGAGGTGATGTGCCAGTTGATTGGCTTTGGCGTTTAACTCACTGTAGGTAAGTTGTTCATCTTCAAACACCACTGCTATAGCATTGGGTGTCTTCTGGACTTGTTGCTCAAACAAATCATGCAGACACAATTGTTTGGGGTAGTCGGCTTGGGTGTTGTTCCACTCCACCAGGAGTTGATTTTGTTCGGCGGCAGTCAGTAGCGGTATATCTGATAGCTGTCGAGCGGGATTGGTAATAATCCCTTCTAATAGGGTTTGAAAATGATCCGCCATGCGGGCGATCGTAGCACTATCAAAGCGCTGAGTATCGTAGATGAAGCGCAACGACAATTGCTCTCCGGGCTGGGCGATGAGAGTGAGTGGATAATTAGTCCGCTCTATGGCACGAACATCACTGATATGCAGCTTCTGTGAGTGCTCTTGTAAAGCGGCATCTACCGGATAATTCTCAAACACCACGATGCTTTCAAACAACGGCAGCCCGCGCGGCATATCAGTCCATCCCTGGATCTGTACCAGTGGCGTATACTCGTAAGTACTGATTTCAACTTGTTGCTTGTGTACTTGCTTAAGCCAAGATAGAACTGATTCCTCACCCTTTACTCCCACCCGCATTGGCAGGGTGTTGATCAATAGCCCAACTATCGACTCCGCGCCGTTAGCAGCTGTACGACCGGAAACAGTCACGCCGAACACCACGTCGCTTTCGCCACTGTATCGCCACAGCAGTAACGCCCAAGCTGCTTGCACTAAGGTGTTCAACGTCAATTGATTCATTCGTGCCAAAGATACTAGTGCTGTTGTTGCTGCCCTTGGCAGAAGCAGAATCTCCTCGCTGTAGCTTTGCTCACCGGATAAGCTGTGGTGTGCTTTATCGACTACGAGCGGTGTTGGGGAAGTTACACCCTGGAGTGTTTGCCGCCAGAATTGTTCGGCCTGAGCCATGTTCTGCTTCTGTAACCAGGCAATGTACTCGCGGTAGGAACGACTCGGTGGCAGTTGTAACTCATGCCCCACAGACAATGCTTCGTAATAGCCCAGTACTTCGGTGAATAACAACGGCAGCGACCAGCCATCTATAAGTATGTGGTGATAAGTCCAAACAAATTGGTAGACCTCATCAGACATTTGAATCAGGCTCAGGCGCATCAGTGGTGCCACAGACAATTGGAAACCACGCTGACCCTCGGATTCAATAAAGGTTTGTAGTTGCTGTTGCTGCTCCTGTGGAGATAGCCCGGTCCAAGAATGGATTTCCAGTGGTAGTTTCACCTGCCGATACACCACCTGTAGCGGCTGCTCGGAGTGTTCCCATGTGAAAGCAGTTCTTAGAACAACGTGCCGCGCTATGACTTGCTGCCATGCGGCACTGAAGACCTCAACATCCAACTCCCCTGTAAAAGTACAGCTCAGTTGCTGGCAATACACCCCAGAATCGGGAGCGTAAAGGGTGTGGAACAGTATACCCTGCTGCACTGAGGATAATGGATAGATATCGGCCAGATTTTTCCAGTTGGTTTTGGTAAGGTCTTGCCTTGGCACAACACTGCTCAACAATTTCTCCAGTACAACTGAGTTGAGTTGTGCCAGGGGAAAATCTGTTGGCGTGTAACCGCCAGCATCCGGAGCCAAGCAATGAGCAATCAACTCGCGCAACGCTTGCAAATACTCTTGCGCTAAACGCTCAATTGTGCTGTGGCGGTGTAGGTTCTCGCTGTACGTCCAATCCAGTTGCAACTGAGCGCCGATGATGATGCTATTGACTTCAAGTAGATGAGTGCGGTGATTCAGGGGACTACGGCTAGGACTGCTCGATTCAGAAGCGAGTTGGAAAATCGCCTCGGAGTGTAGAACCGAATCAAATTGACCCAAATGGTTGAATATGACCTGAGCGGAACCCTGGTTCGTGAGTTGGGCGGTCGTTTCGGCGTCATCGAGAAGATAGCGCAACCAGCCATAGCTCATGCCTTGAGAGGGGATGCGACGCAGTTGCTCTTTGATGGACTTTAACGCCTCACCAGGATTGTCTGTAGCGTGATGTAACACCACCGGAAAGATGGTAGTAAACCATCCCACTGTGCGCGAGACATTAACCCGATCCAATATCTCTTCGCGTCCGTGTCCTTCCAAGTTGAACAGTACATGAGTTGATTGCGTCCAATGAGCTAACACCTGCACCAAAGCTGTGAGCAACACGTCGTTGATTTGCGTGTTGTACGCTTTTGGCACCTCAGTCAGTAATGCACGGGTTTCTTCAACTGATAACGACATCGATACTGTGCGTGCAGATGCTTCGCTGTTTGCACCGCTTGGATAGTCAAGAGGTATGCTGGCGACGGGCTGAATTGATTGTGCCAACCAAAAATCGCGATGGGGTTGCAGATCTTGGGAGCGTACATACTCCCACTGGCTTTGCGCCCAATCTTTAAACGCTGTGGTTTTGGGTGGTAGTTGTATTGCCCCACCACTACTAAGTTGCGAGTAGGCACTCTGCAAATCTTCCAACAAAATCCGCCATGACACCCCATCCACTGCTAAGTGGTGGATGACGACTAGTAATCGCGAGTTGAACTCAAGACCGAGATTCAACCACGCCACTCTCACTAACGGTCCAGTAGATAAATTTAAACTGGCTTGGAGTTCGGTAGCTTTTGCTTGTATGGCTGCTGGTTGTTGAGCTGCTGGTATTGTCGATAAATCTACGACTGTCAACGGCACTGTGTCGTCCAAGGGCGCATTCGTTTGTTGCCAACCCCAATCAGTGCGCTCAAAACGCAAGCGTAAGGCATCATGGTGTACTAGCATTGCATGCACCACTTGCTCGAGCAGATTTGACCGTACACCTGGTGGCATTTCTAGCATCACAGCTTGGTTCCAGTGTGCTGAGACTGAGTAATCCTGCTCGAAGAACCACTGCTGAATTGGTGTCAGTGGCAATGTGCCGCTCACCACTCCTTGTTGAGCCTGAATTGCCTCAGTTGTGCCAGCAACTGCTGCCAACTCCGCAATCGTTTGATGCTCAAACATCTGCTTTGCACTCAGTTGCACCCCAGCAGCATTGGCTTTGGCCACGATCTGAATCGTCAGAATCGAATCGCCCCCAAGTTCAAAGAAGTTGTTATGGATGCCCACCGACTCAATGCCCAGCACTGTTGCCCATATGTTTGCCAGGATTTCTTCGGTCGGTGTTCTTGGCGCGACAAAGCCACTGGTGAGTTCCGGTTGCCCAAACGGTTTGGGTAAAGCGCGACGGTCGAGTTTGCCATTGGGTGTGAGTGGTAGGGTCTCAAGTGCCACGAAGGCACTCGGTACCATGTATTCTGGTAACTTTTGTTTGAGGAAAGCACGCAACTCACTAATTGTGGGTGCGGGTTGCTGATGCGCTACTGTGTATGCCACCAACCGCGTCGTGCCAGATTCTTGTGTGGCGATGACCGCAGTTTCTCGCACATTTGGGTGTTGACCCAGAACTGCTTCAATTTCGCCCAACTCAATCCGGAAGCCACGCACCTTCACCTGGTGGTCTATCCGACCGAGATACTCAATGTTGCCATCAGCAAAGTAGCGGACTAAATCCCCGGTTTTGTACAGGCGTTGACTCGGACGATCTGCAAACGGGTTGGGAATAAATTTCTCTGCTGTCAACTCCGGTCGGTTGAGGTAGCCGCGTGCTAAACCCACACCCCCAATGTGCAACTCCCCTGGAACTCCCACTGGCACTGGTTGATGGTCGCGGTCGAGGATGTAAATTTGTGTATTGGCGATCGCCCTACCAATCGGCACACTCAACAGTTCGCTGTCTGGTTGACATTGCCAATATGTCACGTCGATTGCTGCTTCCGTCGGTCCGTAGAGATTGTGCAAACTGCATCCCAATCGGGCGAAAAACCTCTGTTGCAGTTCTTTTGGCAGGGCTTCCCCACTACAGAACACTTGCCGCAAACTCCCGCTACTTTCTAGTAATGGTTCTTCTAAGAACACCTGTAGCATTGAGGGCACGAAATGCAGTGTGGTTATCTGCTCAGTGGCAATCAGCTTTACTAGATAAGCACTATCTCTATGTCCTCCTGGTTGTGCCATCACGAGCCGCGCTCCCGTTATTAATGGCCAGAAGAATTCCCACACCGACACATCAAAGCTGAAGGGGGTTTTCTGTAAAACGCGATCCTCTGCGGAAATTTGGTAGGCTTGCTGCATCCAAAGTATGCGATTGCAAACCCCTTGATGGCTGTTCATCGCTCCTTTCGGCTTGCCTGTTGAGCCGGAAGTATAAATTACATACGCCAAGTGATGGGGTAACACTTCAGTGTGTGGATTTTCTGCACTGGCGGGGGAAATCTCTTGCCAGTTTGTATCCAAACACACCAGATGTGCCTGTTGCTGTGCCAGCCCGCTCGCGAATTTTTCCTGAGTGAGGAGCACCTTCACCTGGCTGTCACTGAGCATATATGCCAAGCGTTCAGGTGGGTACTCTGGGTCAATTGGCACATATGCGCCACCGGCTTTGAGTATGCCCAGCAATCCCACCACCATTTCTAATGACCGCTCGACACACACACCCACTAACATTTCCGGTTCCACGCCCAACTCACGAAGATGGTGTGCCAGTTGATTAGCTTTGGCGTTTACTTCACTGTAAGTGAGGTGTTCATTTTCAAACACTACTGCTGTCGCATTCGGTGTTTTCCGCACCTGTTGCTCAAATAAAGAATGCAGACATAACTCTTCGGGATAAGGAACTTGTGTATCGTTCCACTCCACCAATATTTGATTTTGTTCGCTGGCACTGAGCAGTGGTAGCTCTGATAGCTTCTGATGGGGATTGACAACAACTGCGGATAGTAGAGTTTGATAGTGCTCTACCATCCGCTCAATCGTCGCTGCATCAAACAAGTCAGTGCTGTATTCTACTGACCCCATCAATCCATCGCTTGTGTTCTCTAAAACCAGAGTCAAATCGAACTTCGCTGTGGCGCTTTCAATTGGCAACGGTAAAAGCGTTAAGTCGGGAAGCTGAAACTTTGGCATCGGCGCATTTTGCAACACAAACATCACTTGGAACAGTGGTGCATAGCTTAAAGAACGCTCTGGTTGCAAAGCTTCTACCACTTGCTCAAAGGGCACGTCTTGATGAGCGTAGGCATCTAGGCATATCTGACGTACCCGAGCAAGCAACTCAGAGAAACTGGGATTTCCCTTTAGGTCGATGCGTAACATTAGGGTATTGACAAAAAACCCAATGAGAGGATTAATTTCACTGCGGTTGCGGTTAGCAATTGGAGAGCCAACGACAATGTCAGACTGATTGCTGTAGCGTCCAAGTAAGGTCACGAAGACTGCCAGCAGGGTCATAAACAAGGTCGTCTCTGAGTTTTGGCTGACAGCTAAAAGCTTCTGTTCTAGGTTAGAACTAAGTTGAAACTTTAGGGTGCTACCTCGGAAAGTCTGTCTTGGCGGACGGGGTCGGTCGGTAGGCAGTTCTAACACTGGGGGTGCTCCAGCTAACTGTTGCCGCCAGTAGTTGAGTTGAGTTTCTAGAACTTCCCCACTTAGCCATTGCCGTTGCCAGCAAGCAAAGTCGGCATATTGGATGGGCAACTCTGGTAAAGGTTTCGGTTCTTCTGCACAGAAGGCTTGATAGAGCGCAGATGCCTCTCGGACAAATATCTCCATTGACCAACCATCAGTGACGATGTGATGCATCACCAACAGTAGGATGTGTTCTTCCTCATCTAGCTGCAGCAAGGTAGTACACAGCAACGGACCGTTACCTAGGTCAAAAGTACATTGAGTCGCTTCAATAGCTAGCTGCTTTGCCTCAGTTTCCCGCTTGATATCAGGAAGATACCGGAGGTCTACTACTGATAAAGTAAAATTAGGGGCAGCGTGAATGACTTGAACTGGTTGCCCATCTACAACGGCAAAGGTAGTCCGCAAGACTTCGTGACGCAGCACTATTTCCTTGAGGCTTTGCTCTAGCGCTGCTACCTTGAGCTTGCCTGTAAAGCGAATGGCGGCGGAGATGTTATAGATACTGTTAGGATCTAACTGGTCAAGAAACCACAGCCGCTGTTGGGCAAAAGACAGTGGAGGATCTCCCTGCTCTTTTCGCTGGGGAATAAGATTCAATTGAGTTTTACGCTCACCTCGCGTCCACTTTTTAAGAAGTGCTTGTTTTTCTGGTGAAAGATTAGATCGTCGTTTTGAAAGATTATCTTGTTTAGACACATTACACCTCTTTTTATTATCAGGAACGTAATTGAAGAAAAACAAGTCGATCTGGTAGGTTTTTTAAAAGCTTTTGTCAAAACTTGGCTGTTAAAAATAAGACCTGAAGGTGATGAAATAAGTTTTAAAGAAGTCGAACTTCTTCTTCAGGTAATTCTTCTAGTTTCTCGATTAGCATCTCTTCAATCAGTTCCGCCAACTTTGCAATAGTGGTCGTTTCAAAGAGGCTGCTTAAGGGTAACTCCACACAGAAGGTGGTGCGTAACTGAGATATAAACTGCGTTGCCAGCAGAGAGTGACCTCCGATCTCAAAAAAGTCGTCATAGATACCTATCTGCTCAATACCAAAAAGTTCTTGCCAAATGTCAGTAATGGTTTGCTCAATCTCATTGCTGGGAGCAACATAGGCATTGTGTCGATTCGGTCTTAAGTGCAGTGAAGATGAATCTACTTTCTTTGAAGATTTTGTATTTTGTAAAGATTCAAGCTTAATCCATTGGTCAATCCTGGCTTGTAGATTCCCAGTGGAGATAACTATCTGACTGGCAGCAGCATAAGTGGATAAAACATGTTGAAAGACCTCTACACCTTCATTTGATGTTATAGCTAATTTAGCTAAAGTTGTTTCAAAAGCTATATTTTGTTCTTCCTCAAATTTCCAGCCGTCCCAGTTCACGCTTATCCAGGGCATCGCGTTTATCTGGTTACACTTATAAGCAAAGGCATCCATAAACAAGTTGGCTGCAGAATAAGCCGCATACCCTAATCCCCCTAAAACAGTTGATAAGGATGATGTCAGTATGCAAAAATCAAGCGTTTTGCCCTCTAACACTTTTTTCAATACGAATAGTCCGTGTACTTTAGGTTGAAATTGTTGTTCGCACCTAGCTAGATCTATTTCCTGAATGCTGCTAACGGATTCTTTTCCAGTAATCCCCGCTGCATGGATTACCCCGTGTATTTCTCCAAATTTCTCGTAGATCTGAGCGATCGCTGCCTGCATTTGTTCAACATTTGCAACATCAGCCTTCTTCACTAAGACCTCTGCTCCCAGTTTCTCCATTAACTGCACTTTTGCGATCTTACGGGTGATGTCATCCTGGTCATCATGAGTTGCGATCCATTGTTCCCACTCATTTTTATCAGGAAGACCAGAACGTCCTATCAATATCAATCTTGCTTGTACTGTCCGTGCTAAATATTCTGCAAGCACAAGACCAATGCCTCCCAATCCACCTGTAATCAGGTAAACTCCCTGCGATCGCAGCTGTGGTGTTCGTTCAACCGATTCATCTAGTTGTACTAATTCAAAGCTTTGTACCCAACGGTGATTTCCACGATAAGCTACTACTAAGTTAGGCGATTTTGCACTAAATTCTGATAATATTCGATCTATAAGTTTATCTTCCCAAATTCCGGATTCGGGAATAACAATATCAATGCTACAGCAGCGGATATGCGGGTATTCCTGTGGTATCACCTTACAAGGTCCTAACAAAGTAGCTTTCTCTGGGGAAAGCACCTCAAAGCCTGTCACTTCGTGCATATTGTTTGACAAAACCCCAATTTGAAGGGGCTGTGTCGAGTTCTGTTTTCCAAGTGCTTGTGCCAGAAACAGCAGACTGTAGAAACCTAAGTCTTGAGACTTTTCAAAAAACTCGATACTTAATGGTGTTTGTTCGTTCGGTGTAATACTCCACATATGCAAAATTGTTTCTGGAGTCTTGCCTAAAGCCTGAAGCTCCTTGAGTAAGACGTCGTAATCATCACGCTGTCCGGGATTCAGAGTATATACACAATGGCTGAGCTTAGCAAACTGCTTGCCCACTCTCACAGTAATTACATCCTGGTCTTTTTGTTCTAGTCGTTTCACCATTCGAGAACTCAAGCCGCACTCATCGCTAAACACCAACCAGCAAGATTTTTGCCTTGCCATATCTGGCTGGTGAGAAAGCATAGGTGGCATGGAGCTTTTCCAGAAAGGGGTGTAAAACCAATCTCTAATATCAGGATTTTTATCTAATGAAACTTGATGCGTCTTAACCCGATCTGGCGATTTTTGGGGTTCAATCCAATAACGTTGGTGCTCAAAAGGATAAGTTGGCAAGGGGAGGCGATGGCGTTGCTCGCAAGCATAAAATCCCGACCAATCCACCTGTACCCCTGCAAGCCAGAGCTTCCCTAATGTAGTCAGCAAGAATGCAACATCCGATTGGCAGTCTTGGGGATGGCGTAACGAAGAAAGCACGACTTGCTGGGCTGCCTGATTTGGATGCTGTCTCACTAATGTGCTCAATGTCCGTCCGGGACCGACCTCCAGCAGGATTTGCTCTGGTTCATTCAACAACTGTTGCACGCCCTCAGCAAAACGGACTGTAGAACGCAAATGGTTTGCCCAATACTCTGGATTTGTTGCCTCTGCTGCGGTAATCCAAGTGCCCGTGACGTTGGATACGTATGCCATTTGTGGCGGATTTAAGCTGACTTTTTTCACCCGTTCGGTGAACTCCTCCAGTATGGGTTCCATCATGTTTGAATGGAAGGCATGGGAGGTATGTAGACGACGGCACTCCACTCCTTGTTCTGCTAGATGCTTCTCTAATGCCTCTACAGCCTCGGTAACCCCTGAAACGACGCAAAAGCTCGGTCCGTTGACTGCTGCTAAGGAGAGTTCCTTGCCTAAGAGGGTTTGCACCTTTTCTTCCGGCAGAGGAACCGAAAGCATTGCCCCACAAGGGAGTTGTTGCATTAGCTGTCCCCTTGCCGTGACTAAGGCTAGGGCATCTTCTAAGGAGAAAACATTTGCCAAACACGCGGCAACATATTCCCCGATACTATGACCGATCGCCGCTTGAGGACGTACTCCCCATTCCATCCATAATTTTGCCAAGGCATACTCAATGGTAAAGAGTGCTGGCTGTGCAATAGCTGTCTGTTTAATTTGCTCTGCAGCCACTTCTATGAGTTCTTCGCTGGGGTAGAGCACGTGACGCAGGTCTAGTCCCAAGTGGGGTTTGAGGATTTCCGAGCAAATATCCACCTGCTCGCGAAATGTCGGCTCACTCTGGTAAAGTTCTAGCGCCATATTCACGTATTGCGCTCCCTGCCCCGAAAACATAAACACCACAGGTCGCGCCTTGGGTTCTATGAAGCTTGTCAAAACTCGTTCTGGATCTAGGGGATTGAGTGCGTTTGCCACATAGTTAACATCAGAGCCAACCAGTATTCGTCGATGCTCGAAAGCACGGCGACCAATGCTTTGGGTGTAAGCAACATCCGCGAGGTTAATTTCCGGATGTGTTTTGAGGTGTTCGGCGAGATTGACAGTTGCAGTGTCAAGTGCAGATTCGGTTTTGGCTGAGAGAACTAGCAACTGCCAAGGTCTAGAATGTACAGACCGGAGATCTTCAGTCTCTACTGTAGGGGCTTCTTCTAAGATGACATGGGCATTCGTGCCCCCGATGCCAAAAGAACTCACCCCAGCGCGGCGCTTAGTTCCGTCAGTTTTCCATTCGCGCAGTGTCGTGTTGACGTAAAACGGACTATTGGCAAAATCAATCTTGGGATTGGGCTGCTCAAAATGCAGGCTCGGTGGCAACATCTTGTGTTTCAGTGCCATGACTGTCTTAATCAGACTCGCTACACCCGCTGCTGTGTCTAAATGTCCAATATTTGTTTTCACCGAACCGATAGCACAGAAGCCCTTCTTTTGAGTTGTCGCACGAAAAGCTTGTGTCAGGGCGGCGATTTCAATCGGGTCTCCCAAAACTGTTCCCGTGCCGTGGGCTTCTACGTAGGAGATCGTTTCGGCCTCAATCTGAGCTATAGCTTGAGCCTCCGATATGACTGCTGCTTGACCTTCGATACTCGGTGCCGTGTAACCAACTTTTAACGAACCGTCGTTGTTGATAGCCACTCCTCTGATGACTGCATGGATGCAATCTCCGTCAGCCAGAGCATCCGATAGGCGCTTGAGAAGCACGATTCCAACACCATTGCCACTAATAGTTCCCTGAGATTCGGCATCAAAGGCACGGCAGTGTCCATCGGGAGAAAAAATCATGCCTTCTTGATACAAGTAACCCGTTTTTTGTGTGATACCAACGGAAACGCCACCAGCGAGTACCATATCACACTGGTAATTCAGCAAGCTCTGGCATCCCATTTGCACAGCGACTAATGACGTAGAGCAGGCAGTGCTAACATTAACACTCGGTCCAGTCAGGTTGAGCTTGTAAGAAACTCGCGTCGGCACAAAATCTTTATCATTACTAATAAATGTTTGATAGTTGCCGAACGATTCAATTCGGTCGCGGTTTGAGACGAGGTTATAAAGTAAGTAAGCATTCAGACCAGCACCAGCATAAACACCAATCTGACCATCATATGTTTCCGAGTTATAACCGGCATTTTCTAGAACTTCCCAAGCACACTCCAAAAACAGGCGGTGTTGGGGATCCATAATTTCCGCTTCCTTAGGTGTAAACCCAAAGAACGACGCATCAAACATCTCTACGTCTGACAACAAACCATTTGCTTTGACGTAGTTTTGGTTTTTCAGTAATGCTGGGTCTATGCCTTGTGCCTCTAATTCCTCATCACTGAAAAATGAAATTGACTCCACACCCTCGCGCAGATTCTGCCAAAACTCATCAACATTCTTGGCTCCCGGAAAACGACCTGCCATGCCGACGATCGCGATCGGTTCCGCGTCTGTTCGCTTGCTGGCACGGGCATTGATTTTCTGCAAAGTCGATGTCGATCCATCCTGTTCCTGACCGAGATATTGCGCCAAAGTACTTATAGTTGGATATTTAAACAAGTCAACGACTGAGATATCTCTATAGATCTTTCCGAGTAACGTTTGATTAAGTTTGCTATGAAGTTGGACGATCAGGAGTGAATGACCACCGAGTTCAAAGAAATTGTCGTTCACACCTACCTTTTCCAGATTTAGCACCTCAAGCCAGACAGCACTTAGAAGTCGCTCCACCTCGTTTCGGGGTGCGACGTATGCTGACACCTCTAGCGCAGTGTGGTCGGGATCTGGATCTGGTAGGGCATTGCGGTCAACTTTGCCATTGGGTGTGAGTGGTAGGGTATCGAGCACCACAAAATAAGATGGTACCATGTACTCGGGCAGTTGCTGTTTGAGGAAGGAGCGCAACTCATGAGTTGCTGGTGTTGCCTCAGTTTGGGGTACCAAGTAGGCAACTAAACGCTTATCGCCCGCAATTTCTTTGGCAATCACAACAGCTTGTTGCACAGTTAGGTGCTGACTCAGGAGTGCCTCAATCTCGGTTAATTCAATGCGGAAGCCACGCACCTTCACCTGATTGTCAATGCGTCCGAGATACTCGATGTTGCCATCGCTCTTGTAGCGAACTAAATCCCCAGTTTTGTACAAGCGACTCCCCGCATGACCAAAGGGGTTGGGAATGAATTTTTCTGCTGTCAACTCCGGTCGGTTGAGGTAGCCTCGCGCCAAACCATCCCCGCCGATGTGCAATTCGCCCGCCACACCCACTGCTACTGGTTGTAAATTGGCATCAAGGATGTAGAATTGGGTGTTGGCGATCGCTCTTCCTATGGACACCGAGCCTGAACCCGCTTGCACTTGAGACACGGCTGACCAGATGGTGGTCTCCGTCGGACCGTACATATTCCACAGGCTATCCGCACGCTC
>NZ_BAACAP010000096.1:0-17907 GCF_045865695.1 Scytonema hankhaensis NUACC26 | reverse complement strand
TGGTTGGGGGAGTGTTGTGGGTTTACACATTCGCAGAGCAAAAATCTAGACATTGTTAGAAAAATGAAATATAGTTATATTTAGCTTGTCATATCTACAGAGATTTCTATGTTGACAAGCAAAGATTTGATTTTTGGTTTTCTAGCCATTACTGCTTTGATTGGGTTGCTCGGACTATCTGTGTACGACCAGTCAGCAAAAGATAGTTTTCTCAAGGTCGCTGAATGGTCACTGGCAGCATACCTCGGTTATTTCATTCCAAACAAATAACCCCTACGAGTTACAGAGGGGTCATTCAATTACTGTTTTATAGTCTTCATCATACCTCCATATCTTGATTTTGAGACAATCCCTAGCTTATTAGGGATTGCTTTCTAACGTGAGTACCAATAGTTACTTACCAGCCCAACTTTTGACTATCTGGGATTCAATTGAAGTGTTATTTCTGAAATCAGCACAGCCGTGTAGAACACCATTTTTCAGTTCGGCTTGCATATTACGAGCCATAACCCAAGCCAGTACTTTACCAACTTGCATTTTATATTGCTCGTCACAGACAACACCAATTTCATCATGCACAAAGTTGATTATTTGAGCTTTCCAGTCTGGGTGCTTTCTGAAAATTTTATGGCACAAGATAAGCGACTTTTTCATTGCTGTTGCTTCTGTTCTTGACCAAGGACTGGCAACACATTTTGTACTTGGTATCTTGATTTGTCTTGACGAGTTGACATTGAGATTGAATAACAATCTTTGTCCTGTTTCTGCAATTTCGTTGATTCCAAACAATGTACCGTCTATCCAAATTTGGTTTTCAGGTAGTTGTAGTTTCTCGATGATTGTGTGACAATAAGTTGTCAGTTCTGGGTACAATGCATCGAAACAAGCACTAACAGCTTGAGCTTGTTGGTCAGTAACTGCAATTTTCAATTGTCCCATTAACTCTTGTTGCATACGTCGCCATGACGCAAAGTTTAGTTTGGCATAGAAAATATTCTTACTACAATCTCTGAGTTTTTTACAAGCGTTAATACTCTTACTGCTTTTTTTGAAGTCATTCAGTATGTCAATGTCATTTATGGTAACTGTTTTCCCTATGAATCTATCAGGTAATCCAACTTGTTTGATTTCGTCAGGTATGCAATTAGCGATATTCAAAGCAAACAAACTGTGTGCGTCAACATCTTCATTTTGAACTTTCATTCCAAGTTTGTCTTGTGCGAAATCACAAGCTATTCTGGCGTGTGCGGCTGCTAAATCACTGACAAGTAACGCTTCACTTTTTCTTGGTCTTACAATAGATCGAATTGATTCTTCAATACCTAAATTTTCTAAATCGTCACTAACTTTTGTTGGAATAGATTGAATATTAACGATATCATCAAACTTGCCACCGCTAGATGTTCTACCTGTCCCTGTTAATGGACTCCAAAAAGTGTTGATTCTTTGTCTACCATCAGCAGTAGCTTTTACAAATTTCTTGAGTCTTGCTAGATAATTCAAAAGACCAAGATATTGGAATCTCATCTCTACTTCAGGTAGTTCTTTGTACTTGGAAAGTGATTTTTTACCAATTTCTTGTAGCGAAAGATTGTACTTTGTATTCAGATGCTCTAATAATTTATCTCGCATTGTTGGACGTTTGATATTAGGTAATAACTCTTTCCAGTTAGCTAAGACAGTCGTTATTTTCTCATTGATATCTACAATCATTGCATTCAAAATTTTGACATCTACAGGTAAACCATTTCGCTCCATTTCAGCTATTGGAATCAATACATTACATTCCAATTCCCATGCTTTCCTCATATTCCACTTAGCTAGCTTTGCGAAACCAAACTTTGTAGGATCGGAGTAAACTTCATCGAGTCTGTGCGCTAGCCAGTAGGTATAAAACGGGTCATTTGCTGCATAGTCAACTTGACTGTTTGTTAGCTCGATACCCCAGTCAGACTTTTGTTCGGTTTTGTCTATCTTGATACCTAGGAACTTTTGCACCAAATTACCCAGACCATAACCAAAACCCCTCCAAACTTCTTGACCATTGTAAGCACCAAGAAAAATTTGAATGCCTAACAATGTATCCTTTATTTGGCAATCCATCGTAGGTGAAAATGTGTTTTGGATGATCCCCAAATCAAAGTTGAGGTTATGACCGATGATTGTTCGTTTCTTATTACCAAGCAAAGATTGGATATACAGGATCAACTTGGTTATGTTGGTTGTTCTAACGGGGTCATGACGTTTGCCAAAGTCAAACGTGTATGTTTCATAACCATTACTAAGCTGTAGTAGTCGTATTTGACCCTTGATTTTGTGTAAACCTTCTTTGTTTCGCTTGTCATTACCGAACGTTTCAACGTCAAGCGATACAGTTTGCCATTGATCAATGACAGAGAAAGCTTGTTCAACTTCTTGGTCATTGGAAACAAGGATGAAATGCTTGTTGTTTGCTGGTAATTTGTAGTTGTCAACCTTGTTGATGATTTTTATCCGAGTGAAGCTTGGTACTTGTTCCCACACATCATTAAAGTTTGCTTTCTTTTGTAGTTGTTCAAATTCGGTTATTGAGATATCGCTTGTAATAGCTTGTGAAGCGATCCTAATCAATAGTTCTTGTTTTCTCTTGTCCCATAGTGCAGCTTTTTCAGTGTCGCGTGTTTTCCATAACTGGAATATTTCGTATCGAATATCATTAGGTTTAGATACACGATATTTCCGTATACGCTTGTCACCAATTTGTGGTTGCTTGTAAGACATCTTAATATCTAGCACTTTCAACACACGAGTCAATATCTGGATGTCGGTATTCTCTAGCTTCTCACATCTTTGATTGAATACCAATTTGAATTCATCGTGGTTAAAATTTAAATTTTCCAGTATATCTTTTGTTTCAGTGTCATCACCAAAATAAGCATCATCAGGATTCACAAAGTATTCTTTTGTTGTGTTATCTACTAATTCATGTACATCTAACTGCCTAAGAAATTCAACTTGTATGTTTAGCTTCTGGTTGTCTATAAAATCATGTTCTATGACTTCCCCTTTGCAAAATGAAATTTCATTGTTACCGCGTAGTGCGTTTATTTGCTTGAATGGTTCATAGCCATCTGTTATGAGGTAATGTAGTCTAATTTGCTCATACTTCTTATCGAGTTCTAGTAATTCCTCAGTGACAGGATAACCACAATATCTGTTAGAAATAACAGTGTGTTCAACATTACATCTATCGTTATCAGTCAAACCATCTGCTTTTTTAGTTTGTGTCAGTTGCTCATCTGTCAACAGTTTCGCATTTACTATATTCTCTGTCTTTATTTTTGTGTTTTCAGTTTTGATATTAACCAAGTCATTGTAGAGACTGTTAAGGTTTATATCACCTAATAGCGCTGTCAAATCTTCTGTTTCTTCAAGAAAAACTTTTTCACTTTTCAAACCAAATTTGAAAAATTCTCTGTAGTTGTATTTAGTGCTATTTATATATTCAACAGTAGAGTTAAAGTAAAACTGTGTTGTCTGGTTTGCTTTGATGTCAGAGTATTCAATCAGCGTTGTTTTATCAAACTCAATTAAATAGTCTTTTGCAAAAGTTAAAAGCTCATTTTGACGTTGGCTGATTGTTTTAGTTGAACTACCTAAATGTAAATAGTCTTCTTGTATACTCTCTTCAGCACAATAAACAATTCTTTGTGCATTAGTATCGCGTACACGCATTAAAAATTGTCTTGCCGCATCTGGACTACCAACACCAGTAAACACTCCAAACACGTAGTCAAACGATGCTTTATTTTCGATTGAAACACCAGTACCTAGTGATGGTGTTGCAATGACAACTTGGTAACTATTACAAATGTTGTTGATGTTTGATGTCGCACGAAAAGCAGGATGGTTTGGTGTTTGGATTGTATGGGAATCAATACGAATAACGGAAGTGATACCATATTGATGGAGCAAAGATTCCAAATTGGTACTACTCCAATTGCTTTCTTCTTTTTGTGCGGTAACGCATATGAAAAGTTTCTTGTCTTGTTTTGCGTAGGATAATGCCAGTGCTATTACATCGATAGGTGTTTGTCTTTGTCTCTTACCTATTGTTGTGAGATAACCATGACTGAGTAAGCATTTGTAGGAGTTCTGACAGTATTGGTTCTCAATAATGAATGCTTTTGGTATTTGTGCCAACCCACAAACGTAGTCAATTGATTTTTTGTCAGCATCAGCATCCAATAGAATCACTTTACCGCCACTTTCTATGACGGTTGTTATTAGCTGATGCAAGGTATGAAGAATTTCAGGTCTTTTGTATTTGCACGTGTCACCAAAGTTGAAATGTTCTAGCACTTGTACAAACTCATCGATAATGACCAACCCACCTTTGTATTTGTTGACATTGATTTTTGGTAATGAGTCGATAACAAGTGCTACGTTGTTGACTTCACCTACATTCTTTTCCAAATCATCGATATAGGTAATGTTCCATCGTTTGGCATTACCTCTTGATAGTTCTTTTCTGTGCGTGACAACTAAGCTCGGCATTTTGTGAGCTTTTGAATATGCAATTAATTCAGTAAGACTTTGTGTTTTACCACTACCTTTAGGAGCTTTGACAACAATCACAGACTCATTTTCTGGTAGCACAATCTTGTCTTCTGTGTTACTTTCCATCTTTGGTAACACTAGTGTTGGTAAGTAACGCTGACTGAGTGTGATATCGGCGTCATATCCCAAACCAATAATACTTGTATCGATCCATTGATTCGGTTTTACTTTGGAATGCAGTGTTTTGCGAACACCATCTTGACCATGAACAAGCCAGATATCATCAATTCCCTTCTCAGAATATATATGGTTCACTATCTGGAGTTGGCACTTATCTTTGATGGCTTTAATGATTTTCTTGATTGTGAGGTTGACAGATTGTTTTGCTGAAAGCTTTTCATCGTTGTCAAGGCATAGAATAATCTCCCTGTTTCCACGCACAAACGTTGAAAAGATAACTTCATTTGTCTCTTTACTTATGCATACTGTATGTCCAGTGACAGCGATAGTTGGTATGAGTCCATTGGTCATCAAGGACGCTGCTTTCTTGTCACCTTCCACTATTGCTACAGGTACAGATGGATTCTCAAGTACCCAATCCCAAAAGTAAACATTCTCAGGTTTCGCAACACCAACGTTATCAGCTATCTTTTGCGCTAGTTTTTCTGGCACTTTCAGCAATATTGGTATTGGTGGTTGGTCAACGGGATTTTCATATTTCACAACTCGATTTTTTCTATCTGTTCGCGGTTTATCAGGTTTGTATATGTTACCGGATAAGCATAATCTACCACCGTAAGCGCAAACATCACCGTACACTGCCATACGGTGATGCTTAGACAAAGTATGTAGATTAAGTGTGTTTACAACTTCAGAACCACGGATGGAACGGTAATTGGTGCGTATCAGTTCCTCATCTATACCAGAAGTTTGCAGTTCTTCTAAATGATGATCGGAAAGTTGCTGGTTACCTATAGATACTGGTATACTAGTATTAACTACATGACTCGTCTCAGTTAATACTTTATTTGCTATCTTGATGTTTATTGGCATTTTGTTAAAATAAACATATTTAATAACTGTCAATACACTCCAAATCGTATTGACAGTTATGTGTTTACATCTTTTGGCTAGTTAATCTAGCCTTCATCTTCTGGCTAATTGCGATAGTTATTTTGGCTTACATCGATAGGGTAATTGTTTTTAGGTCGATGTCTTGCCAAATTACACTACCTTTACGATTCACAAGTTTGAATCTAAATTCTTGATTCACTAGACTTTCAACATCAAAATCTATTTCTTCTTTGCTCTCTAGTTGTTCCTTTGAGATGGCTTGCATGGATAACAACATTTGGGTCAATTTGTTGTATTGTGGCTCACCACCATCTTTAGGTAAATAAGTCTTTTCTGGGTTAACGTTCAAGCCTGTCCAAACGAACACTTTTGACAGAACTCCTTTTGAGTTTAGCACTCCAAAACACCACTCTAACTGAGTGCTTTCTATTTCTCCTGTTTCCGTGTCCTTCAATTCTTTGACTTCTACAGATACTAATTTACCTGTAGCGTAACCATCGTTATTTACTTCAAGTTTAGCAGCTTTGCGAATGTTAGTAGGCATTGGTCTGTTTCCTTAGATAGTAGCTTGTGTGCGGTGTACGTGAGAAGTGACCCGCGTCTGTGCTGTCTGTTTTCTTACTCACGCTCCTAGCATAACACAACAATTTGATTTGCAAGATCAATTTTCAAATACTATATGATGAATATTTTTCATCAATGCTCAAACGCCCTTGGATAAGGATGTGCTATAATTTAAATGTAAATCATTTTTCATTTATATTAAGCATGACGACTATCACAAAAGATAAACTATACAATCAAAGTGACGTAGCAAGGGTGCTAGGTTGCACGATCAATCAAATATTCCATTTAAAAGAACAACTTGGTGGTTTTAGACCTGGTTTTCCATTATTCACTGAAGATGAAGTGGCGACTATCAGAAGATACTTGGAAGTAAAGAAACAAGTGAAGGATTATACAGATGTTTTTGAAATTGTAAAAAAAGCTGATAGAAACAATACTGATACTGTATGGCTGGTAATAGCAGACAAACAGACAAAGTATATTTGTATCGATTCAGAATTGGTCGATATACTTTCACGATGCCAATCACCAGTAACTGTTAAGAAAATCACAGTACCTCCTAAAAAATAATAAATTGTGAAACGAAAAACATAAACCGCCTACAACCTCAAAATAGGTGGTTTTGTTGTACTTATTTTCAGACATCTATAACACTCATGAATGAAGTTGTTTTGTGTGGTACGTGTGAATCATCATTCATGTTATCATAAGCCTCCAGAATCGCTTGTAAGAGGGGTAGAAACAATGCATGGTAGTTGACATCATATATGTGAAATATGACCCTTCTAGCGCGTTCTAGAAGGGTATTTGAATTTAAGCTTGTTCTTTCACCAAATCAATCCACTTCTGTTTATCCGATTGTTCAATTCTGTACTTCTCATAACTCTTGAAAGTGTCACCAGCTTCATTTTCTTCACCATGTCCCAATACAAGTCCGAAGTGCGTTGCTGTGTATGTAGAATCGACACCATATATCAGTGGGTGTGTGAGGAATGCATACATCGCTCGTAACTCTTTCATTGTGTAACTAGCTAGATTCTTGTCTTTATCATCGGCTATTGTGCGACTGATTTCTTTGCTGTATCTGCTATTGGAAAGTGCCATTAGTTTTGTGTGTTCATCAAATAAATTTGATACTTCCATTGACCGTTCACGTTTTAGGTCGTACTGATGCACTTCATTTTTAGCTTTAGCCAACAAATCATCATACTTGGCAAATAATTCATCATACTTTTCTCGAATATCGTAAGTGATGAATTTACCTTGTGACTTCAAATGACTGAGTGCATTAATGCAGTAGTCAGCTTTGAAAATAGTAGGTATTGAAATATTACTTTTCGGTTTGAAGTCTTCTCTCTTTCTTTTCTTTGCTTGACCTGTAAACTTGATTGTGAAATCATCCACTTTCTCAAATACACTAGATACAAGTAACTCAGATGGACGCCTACCAGTAGCAAAACCTAACGCCAATAAAACTTGAGTCCATTTATATATAGAAGGATTTTTGATGATTTCGTAGTATCTGTTGAATATTTCAAACGGGTCAAAAATATCAGGTGATGCTGAACGTTCAACAAGTTTTACTTTGTATTCCTTATCTTTCTCGGTAACGTCTTCTCTGGTGTACTCGAAACTTATCTTTCTGATGATTTCCAGGGCTTGTAATAACTCATCTCTGTAGGTTATTTCTTTAAAGCATAACAACCTTATTTCACGAAATATTGCTGTTCTATTACCTTTTAGCGTCATGACATTATCGTCATTCATCTTCAAAGTATTGATGAAACTATTGCCAATAGCTGATATTCGAGCGTATAGGCTAGATTCCAAATCTTTCAAGTCCTTATTAGCTTTGTGTCTACTAACAATGTTCGTTTCTGTCTCTTCCATAGAGTCAAAACTTGCAATTTTATGTTGTAATGTTTTCTTTTGAGGTTCAATATTCTCAACAACTGATTTTATTTTGACAAACACTTGTAAAGCATAATCTTGGTTACTGGTCAGACTTTCACCAAATGTCAGTACTTTGATTTTGTTGTATTTGTTTTCTAATTCTTCTTGTGATATCTCGATGGATTCGATTACAGCCTCTTTCAATACAACTTGTTGTTCCAATATCTCATTGAGTTTCTTTTCTTCTTCAATCTTCCTATCCAATTCAAGTTTGTCTCTAGTTTCCTTAGTGATAGATAACAAGGCATCAATCATTTGTGGTTTCGTCATTTTACTGTAACTAGGTATCAAGTCCTTACAGTAATCTAACAATTCTTTTTTCTTAGCACTTGCTATAGTGTTGACTTCTAATGATGCCAATTCAAGGATTTTTACATTGCGTTCTTTCAAGTCCATGACCTTAACCTAAACTAATTATTCTACTAATATACCATAAACTAGAGTAAGGGTACGCCCTTATTGAAATCTTTATAAATATAATAAGAATCATTTGCGCAAGTTATTTTCATGAGAAATAATACTCAAAAGTATTCACTACGTAAAGGTTGTAAGAACCAACATACTACTAGTCCGTATTTATATAACTACTCAGTTATATTCCAAACAACCTAGCTATCCTCAACACGTTCTGCGTGTGCCCACGTATTTCTTTACTGATTCTTAACCCAGTCTGTAATTTACGGTGATAGTCATCATGTTTGGTACGTTTCTTGTTTCGTGAACCGTGTCTTCTGCTAAATTCTGAACTACTGTAATCTGATAAAAAGTACATCATAATAGGTATAGTTTGTTGCGATGAATATATGACATTTTTAATTGTAAATGACGAGTCTGAAGAATTTAACTTCTATCGGAAGTGTTTCAATTACTCACGAAAGTTTGGAAGAAAAAGAATGTTAGAAAAATATGAACTCACTGACCAACAATACCAATATCTGGATACCAAATATGGCTTCTAATCACGCTGTAAACCTATTATTTGACAAGATGTTTGAATTACTTTGGCAACGATACGACCAAAGTATTGACAATTTTTCAGATAAGAAAATGTTGAGAAGTAAGCGTAACTTCCATACAGCACAAGCCATTGCATACAATTTGTTGATGGATGACTTGCAAGAATTACGAGAAATATTCACTCAAGAATTGAATGAAAACTAGAACTTGTGACCACATTCATTACAGGTTCTTTTTCGATTACGTCCTTTACTTACAGTCTTTTCACTCCCACAATTGGGACATTGTTTGGGATTGGTAGTAGTTGCTGTGAACGTCTTGTCACCTATCACCACATCATTGGGCGATAGCTTCTCTAACCCAATAGGCGGTAACCCGCTATCACGATATTCCCGGTACACATGATGTGTTGGGTGCTGACAAACATCAAATTTACCATTGATAGAAACAAGAACGGGATATGGTGCGGTACTGATGAAGTTCTCATCACTCGGTTTCAGCTTTGGTGCGTTTGGCATATTCATTTTGTGACGCGCCGCACCCACCAAGAACAATTGATAGAACGCTTCTCTAAACTGACTATCCATCCCAATGGCTGTAGTCGTTTGACTGTGGTTGCCAATCAACACAATGACGTTGAACTTACGACCTTCCACAGCACATTGACGCAACACTTCCATCACGTCCAAGTTTTTTGGTGGATCGACCAACAACCTACCGAGTTCATCAACGACCACTATCAACATTTGCCGTCTTGTGGTGTCTTCAGCACGATAAATCAACTCATTGTTCAGTTCAGCTATGCAATCGTAGATGGTTGGTAGGTCATTTACTTCGATGAATCCAGCATCAACAAACGTATTGTGTTCATCTTGGTGCGGGTTGAGTGCCAAACGCATGGTGTGAGTATCACCACCTAACCATTGGGCAATAGCCTTCATGCTTGAAGATTTTCCACTTCCTGGCGCACCCACTACGAGAAACCCACGCTTGGAGTGCCGAACCAAGTCAATACAATGTGGTATCGACTTTGTGATATCTTCTTTTGGTGGTATTGGTGCGTTTGCTATTTGTACCAAACAACGCATCAAGCCTTGAGTGCCATCGTACTCGAATGTTATCGGTGACAATGTGTGTAATATCTGTTGAAGACGTTCCTTATGTTCATTCAGTTCGGCAACAAGGATATTGCGTTTATTTCTGTCCAGATGAAAATACAATACAGCTTCATGTTTCCTGTATTCGCTGTATGCCCTATCCAATATCAAGCCAAGTTGCTCAAAGTAAGCGATTATCCCGTTACCGATTCGTAGGTCATCTCTGGTAGCAACTGACCATCGTATTGGTTGGCGCAATTCTGCAATCAACAGATTCTTTTCTTCGATTTGTGCCAGTAGGTCACTGACTTGGTTGATAGTATTGTTCAGTTCCGTATCGTTCTCATCTACACGATTGTAAATACGCTCTAAACTAGCCCTACTCGTTTCCGCCATATCATTAAGTTCATCCAGTGCTTTTGCACGTGGTACATATAGTTGGCGTATTTCACCCAACTTTTCAAAACAAGCGTTTAACTGTATGCGTTCATCCAAATTGAGTAAGTTACGAAATCGTACACGTAAAGCAATCACCTGTTCGGTCACAACACTATGAACATCAAGAATAGAATCCAACATTTCCTGTGGATGCTCAAAACCTACTATATTGTTCACTAGATTCAAATGTTCGCTATGTTGTTGCTGTACGTTCAATAGTAGATCTTCAAGTTTTTCTTTTGCTAACTGTATAGTGTGTTTGTGGTTGATACGTGAATTGATATTTGATTCTAATCGTTTGTAGTATTCATTCAACCACTCGGTAAACTCATATACAAAGTCACTTCTAAACTGCTGTAAGTACTCATTCAATCGTGTATCATCACGTGATAGCTTTTCTTCTAACTCACGTTTCTTTGCGGCAATTGATTGTTCGGTCTCACGTAACTTCTGACTGAGAACTGCTATTGCTGTATTGGCACTATCCAATGATGACTTGGTTATATCTAGTTCTTGTTTCCTCACTTCATACAGTTTTTCTATCTCATTAAGAAGATTGGTTTTCTCACCGACTGTTGTTTCTAAACTACCTATTTTTGATTTTGCAGTATCCAGTACTTTGTCAATGCGTAGTTTGGAATTGTAGTCATAGTACTTTGATAGCAGTTGATTTGTTATTGTAATAGATGCCGAACATAATCCTATATTTACTGCAATAGGTTTCATGTTGTCATCAACTCGAAAATACGAATAGACGCTAGCTGTACAAAGTAAAGTTGATGCAATTGTTACGAATAAGTGTCCAGAATTAAAATCTTGTTTTGACATATCCAAATAATGAAGTAAACCGAGATATTACTCTCGGTCGATGACGTTTATTCAGCTTCAAGTAATCTTGCTTCTATTTCAGCACGTTTTATGCTGATGTCCTTAACTACACCTTCTATCTCTAGGCGTAACCTATTATTCTTGGTTTGTTGTGCTGCTAGTTTGAGTGACCATTCCTCACGAAATTCACTGGTTAACGCTTGAGTGCCAGTAGTAGCATCCTGTTGTTGTACTAATAGTTCTTGTGTCTGTACCAACTTGGACTGGTTAATGTCATAGTTGGTGTTGGCAATCTTGTTAGTGATTACCTTACTTCCCACATCGATACGCGAAGTGTGGAGATCCACCACATCCCCAATAAGTTTCGTTTGTTCAATTTCGTTCTTGACGACTTGACGCCCAAGCTTGATTTTGCTATTGCGAACTTCTTCGGCGTTCAGTTGTCTTTGTAACTTCAGTTTGATGGTCGATGCTTCCTTTGCTGAGAGTTCGGGTGTAGTGCCATCTGCACTATAAGGGTCTGTCCCCAGTAACGATTGTAAGTTGGACTCACGAATGCCATATTGATTGGCTAACGCAACACCTTCTTGATAACTAGCGTTACTGTCATTACTGGATTGCGAGTTAACCTTGTTTGATACACTAGCGACTGTATTCGATACGTTGGACGCAACACTCCCAACAGTATTAACAGCATTACCCACTGCACTAGCTACATTTTGTGCAGTGCTAGTAACGTTTTTGAAGCGTTCTTTCAGTCTCTCACGTGCTTTTGCGTCATTCTGTTGTGAGACTTCATCAATTCTTTGTTGTTCAGTCGTATTAGTAGAATCACTACGACGTTCGGCACGTTTCTTTCGCTTCTCACCTGTAGGGTCGGTCAACCCATATTTTCTTCTAGCCATTATCTTCATCAGTTGTAATTGAACGGGACGTTTTTGTAATGAAGTGAATTACCCACAGCATCTTTTGCATCTTGTAATCGTTGGTCAGTATTTATCGCTGTAGATGCAGTCTTGCAGTTAGAGTCATAGAAATAATCGCTATCGTATGTAACGATTACTGGGTTATTCTCATCATTCTTTGGGATTGGATTATTCATGAAAACAGTCGTTCCAATAATTTATTGAATATGTCCAATGGTGCGAACACATTCCATCTGTTACGTTCAGCTTTTGATATTGATACCTAATTCACTCAACTCATCAACCATTGAATCAAACTCTGACGTGTACTGGTGAGTTATCGTTGGTTTGTGATTCTTTACCGTGTCGTAAGAATGCCGCAAATTAACCATTAACAAATCTTCCTTACGTTGGTTATGACCGTTAATCTTACTAACCGTTTCAACGTAATCGTCATTAAGTAACTGGTCTATATGTTTTTGCTGAAGTGCCAAATCAGCAGTAAGTATCTTATGTACGCGACTTACGCACAGTTCATTTGATTCATCAAACACAGTGTTCGTTGTTGGTTGTTGAATAGGTTCTTTGGTTTCATGCACTATATTCGATGTTTGGTCATACGCTGTGTTTGGTGGTAGTTGCTTCTGATGTGCGTCCAAACCAAACATCCGATTCAAATAATGTATATGTTCTTGGTTCAATTTAGATGTGGTTAACCAATCACTTTGGTATTCATGCTTGAGTGCATCAATCACAGTGTTTGCTTCCAAACCATTTTGCTTGATGTATGTTCTTACTTGCATATTGTTTACTCCAATTATCTAGCGTATTTACGAGTCAATATTTCAATCACACGTGACGGTGAATACTTTCGTTTCAAGTCGCGTATTTCTTCTAGGTAGTGTAGATGTGAACTGCGAAAAGCTTTACGGTTCAAACTACACCCATCTTCTGCAAGGTATTCCTTTAAATCAGGAATGAAGTTACTACCAAACTCGATATATCTGGATATCGTGCGTTCGGTAACTCCCAATTGTCCTGCTATGTCCTTACGTTTCAACTCAGGTTCATACAACTTGAGTATGTCCTGTGTGTTGTCAACGGGTACATACAATGTCATTTCTTCAGTGAGCATGGGATGTCTTATTGTCCTGACAAGCGTACAAGGTACTAACTGCAAGTCCACAAGAAATACTCAAATCAATGTCAATAAGAAAAGTACTCACTATCTCGATTGAGTTGTGAGAATGTCTGGTAGGTTTCTTGCAGTTGTCTTGATACTATCAACTAATTATCTAGAATGTCAATTAACCAGTTAACTATAATGCTAAAAGACCAAAAATGTCTCAATGGTATGATGTATGAACCAATTAACCAGATAACTAAAATGCCTAGAAAACCTAACCCATCTAGAAAAAGTGGAAAAGAAGGGTATACACAAGTCAGTGGATATATATCAGAACCTTTAGCCACTAAATTCAAGGGTTATTGCAAATTATCACGTAAAGAAATCAGTGAAATTCTAGAAGAGTTAATTGATAGATGGGTTACTCAGTATGAAGAAAATAATGATAGAGAAGATTGATTTTACCGTACTTCCATATATAACTAAGTATGAATTGGATACAGAACAATATAAAACAATACCAAGATTGTCAGGTTACTACTTCTTTATAGATGAAGCAAAAGTTGTGTATATAGGTTTAAGTAAATACTTAAGAGATAGATTGAGATATCACGAGAAAAGGTATTACGTATCAGAAACAGCCCGTATTTACTGGATTTTAGACGATAACGCTGATGAGGTAGGTGAAAAAGAACTAATAAGATACTTTCGTCCTATCTATAATGTGATGAACAAAGGGTCTAAACGCGATAATCCTGATTACGTCCAGATTTGCGGGTACGTCCCCAAAGAATTGGGAAATAAATTCAGAGGGTACAGCAAAATAGAAGGCGTTGAAATTAGCACTTTACTTGAAACCTTTATACAACAATGGGTTGAGACTATCGAAAGTAAAGGCATAACAACCCCAAACACTGGGGAATCTGAAGAAAATGATGAGTCAACACCCCAATAAAACGTCCAAAAACCTTATTCTTACGTTAAATTCTGAGGATATTACACCTAATACGTCCGTCTGGTGATTACTGGTCGGACGTTTTACTTACGAGAATCTGGGTTGCGAGAACTGATATTCTTTACAGCTTTTGACAATACAAAATTTTGAGATATATGTGAATTTTCCAAATGAACGTGGGAACAATAATACAGTTATATAGCAGTACTTATGTACTGAAAGTCGAGAAAACGATGAACACAGATAATATCACTCTGTCTCAGCAAGTTCAAAACTTGGCGCTAACCGTGGAACAACTCAAACAAGAACTCGCTGAGTTAAAGAAATCATCACACTTGAGTGCTGATGACATTATCAAAATACAAGATGCTGCGTTCAACAGAATGCAACGTCCTGTAAAAGGTTTGAGATAATCTTATTGCTTTCTAGAAGGATACTTCTAATAAGTAATATGCTGAAAAACCTTTACTATCAGTTATTTGCTTCGTGATTTGTGAGAATGCGTAGTAGATTGGGAAATGTCGGGATAGGTGTATTTCCCGACATCTGACCCGACAGGTGACAGCATAGCTAAGCTTGAAGCCGCACCCAACACTTGCTCTTCTGATACCTCTAGGTATTTTTGCAACTGCTCTAAGTTCCGATGTCCCGATATTTCTTGAATGACCCGTAGGGGTATACCAGCGTTGCTCATTTGGGTTAGGGCAGTTCTTCTAAAACTGTGGGTACTTACTCCAGTTATCCCAACTTTCTGACAAGCAATTCTCAAAATTCTTGCTGCTGAATCTTCTGCTAAATGTCCGTCACTACGACCACCAAACAAATAAACCTCCACTGCTAATGGTTGGTAGTTAGTCAACAATTGTCGCAAGTCATCAATCACTGGTATAGACCGTGTTGCCAACTTTCCTTTACTGTTGGCTTTTCTGATAATAAGCTTTGGTCTCACCAGTCCTTTGGGTGTGTAAATGTCGGATGCCAACAGGGTACAAGCCTCCCGAATACGACACGCTGTAAACAGGCATACTCCAAACAAAGTTCTATCACGGTCATTTTCTAACCCATGACTAAAAATTTGTTGTATCTCGGACTGTGTAAGCACTTTAGCCCTACCGTGTCTATTAACTTTCATAGCCTGTCAACCGCGTTGTTGCGATTAACAGGCTACTACTAAAAGACGACCACTGATTAAGCCGCTTGTTGACGTTTCAACTCTTGTATCAATGCTTGACATTGCTTGCTAGCTTCTGTAGCTTGTCTCATTAAATCAAGCTTGCGCTTGCGATTCTCTTTTGGTTGAAGCGGTAAGGCTCTTGCTTGACGGCTTAATGATGCGGCTATTCGACCATAATCTTTAATTTTAGCTTTTAGTTCGTCCATCCCCTTAACCCTCTAGTTCTGAAATTACAACATCCAAATTCAACATCTGTTCATATAGTATATCGGCTCTGGCTTGTAGGACGCTAGCATCGTCAAAAGCTTCTAGTTCTAGTTCAATTTCAGCTAGATTGTGTAATTCATCAACTATTTCGTCTAGTCGGTCATATAGTCGCAACAATGCGTCAAGTGTTGTTTGTTTCATACGATATAAGAAATTCTTCCTAAGTCTTTTTCTACAATACATTCAACTAACCATGTATTCCTCTAGTAACTGAAGCGGGTTATTTAAGTACATATACTCAATAATTGTCAATATTTAAACTAAGTAAACACAAAATATCTATATACAAACCCTCTTGACAAAATTTTACTAGTGGGTTAGTATATAGATAGTTGAAGTAAAGGTTGTTTTCAGTATGTCACAAAACGAAATTGCAAAGAGAATTGGTAATGACCTGATTTCTCGTCTGAAAAATGTAATCGATGAAGATACAATCCGAGCATTGACACTTGAAGCTTGGCAAGAACTCAGAACTACAATCCCAAACCTCAATAGTTTCAGTAAAGCCTTGACCATAGTCCGTAAAATAACACTGGAAAATTTTCCAGATAACGATACTCCAAAGCAGAGTTATTACCATACGAGTCAAGGTAAAGGTCGCGGATCTCGCTATGAGCATTTAGCAATATGGTATTTGACATCAAGTACTGAAAAATGGGAAATCATTGGCGATAAAGCTAGAGAAAACTATTTCAATAACTTTCCCGAATTCCCTAATTCACAACCCCAACCAACATCTGAGTTACAAACTGAACCACCACAACAAACGATTAAATTAGAAAAAAATATGACGCTACAACTAGAACTGGACACTGAAACACAAGAAATCATTGAAAATGCTCTCAAATACGCAAAAATGAGTCTTCCTGATTTCGTCAAACAAGCTTGCATTGTGTATGGTCGTACCGTAGTAGGTAAAGCCAAACAAGTCACTGAAACTGATTTGGGCAATATCCCTACATCAGAACTACTCAACAACAAAGAGTACAGAACGTTACCCGGTAGAGTTGAAGAACTAGCTACACGCGCTATCCAAGCCATGATACATCACAATGATATGGCTACTGAGAAGAATCAAAAATGGTGCATTACTGCGACTGCTATCAATACTCTTACAGGCTCTAAGATGGGATTGATTAAAGACGTTATGGAACAACGAAAGATTGTAATTGAAGACCATAACAACAAACACGAACTCAATCCCTACGACAACAGAGGACGGGAAACAAAGATTGAACAAGATATTGATTTTGTAAATTTCTCTGAGTCAGATGCACCAATAGTGATTTCACCTGCGACCACTACAGCGTCTACAGTAGAACCATCCATAGAAGAACCTGTGGAACCTGTCAAAACTACGACTAAACCAATACCAACAAAAACCACAAAAATCATCAAAGTATCGTTAGGTAGTTCTTTCATAGAAATTTGTGAAGCTCTAAAAGCTAACCCCGATTGCAAAGTACGAGTTGACGATAAACGAAAACCACTTACCTATGCGCTAGTTGATGAATACGTCTACATTGAAGAAACTGGCGAACGTGAACCACTCGTTTAAGTTTCAACTCGCATGACACCAGAAAACACTCCCAAGTGATATGGGAGTGCTGTAAACCAAATATAGAGGTATGATTTTCAACGACAACTATTTTTTACGACCCCTTGGAAACTGAAGGGGTCTATTTATTTGGACTATTCGGGATGAGATACCCCAGATAAGCAGCAATAGTAAGTTTCGCAACATCGATAAAGACACTCCTTACACTTTGGTCAATAACCGCAAAATAAAATAACCCTAATTGGGACACAATCACTATCAGCACCAACAGAAACTGGTGTGTTTTCATCAGTTTGGTTATCATGTGTGACTCCTAAAATACGACATATTCACATCAGCTAATTATTGTCAGCTAATTATTGTAAAAACACTAAAAGTTGTTCTAGCTCCTACCAATCTTTTCCACACTCCCCTACCTGAACAATTAATGAATATTTTCGTGAGTATTTGTACTCCCCAACCAAACTCC
>NZ_BAACAP010000095.1:0-17893 GCF_045865695.1 Scytonema hankhaensis NUACC26 | reverse complement strand
CCCCAAATCCCCAGCCTCTAACCTCTAACCCCAAATCCCTAACCCCTAACCCCTACCCCCTAACCCCTAAAATCCTATGAATTCTTCAGAACAGCTTGCTTCCCCAGAACGCCTTGACCAACTCATGCAAGTGGTCAAACCCAAAGACTTTATCCCGGTAATAGCGGTGGGTGGATTTACAGCGATCGCGCTCGTTTGGAGTGTTGTCGGTAGAATTCCTGTCACTGTAACCGGGATGGGAGTACTGATTTCACCGCAACGTGTTGTCGAGCTACAATCACCAATTGCAGGACAGTTAGAGACTCTATCGATAACGGATAATCAGTGCGTGAAAAAAGGGGAAGTCTTAGCAACTATCGAACCGACTGAGTTAAAACAAGAACTCAAACTCCAACAAGCTAAACGTCAGCAGTTGATAGCACAAGCTGCTAACAGTAATGTACTTCAAGCACAGCGCACGCAAGTAGAACGAGAGGCGATCGCAGCCACCCGTGCGAGTCTGAACCAACGTCTACAAGATGTTCGAGCTACTTCTGGGGTTTTAAAGGGTCAAGCATTAGTGACTCTCGGACAGCAACGCCAAACTCTGCAACAACGCATTCAAGATACAGAAGCGTTAGCCTCAGTTACAAAAAAACGAGAATTAAGCGCAATCGGACAGCAAAGACGCGCTCTTCAAGAACGCCTTCAGGATATTTATGAGTTAGAGCCTGTGCTGAAAAAGAGGCTTGAAACTCGAAAGCAACTTCTAACTCAAGGTGCAATTCCCACAGATCTCATTTTGGAGGCGGAAGATGCTTATCGAGAACATTACAATAAAATTTCCAGTATTCAAGCTCAGTTGAAAGAATTAAATAGTAAGGAAATTGCAGTGGAAAAATCTTTTCGAGAAAACCGCTCTTCCATTTCCGATTTTCAAGCTCAATTGCAACAACTTAATAGCCAAAAGATTACGATTGAAAAATCTTTTCGAGAAAATCGCTCTTCTATTTCCGAACTTCAAGCCCAGCTACAAGAATTAGAGACTCGAAGCAAACGCTTGGAACAAGATAATTTACAAGCTGCGAATGCTAAGAAAAACGAGATTGCAGAGGTCGATCGCACGATGGCTCAAATGGAACAGCAAATTCAAGAGCGTAGTTTGATTCGCGCACCGCAATCTGGTTGTATTTTGGAAGTGAGTGGTGCGATCGGACAAGTTGTGAATCCCGGTACGCGGCTTGGTACTTTGCAAACTCAAGCATCAGGAACACCTCAGTTAACAGGGATAGCTTACTTTGATGTGAAGGATGGGAAACGTATCAAGCCGGGAATGCAGATTCAAATTACG
The DNA here is from genome assembly GCF_045865695.1 of Scytonema hankhaensis NUACC26. Lineage (NCBI taxonomy): Bacteria > Bacillati > Cyanobacteriota > Cyanophyceae > Nostocales > Scytonemataceae > Scytonema > Scytonema hankhaensis. The sequence continues at coordinate 16,563 of NZ_BAACAP010000095.1, read as the reverse complement.
CCGGATACTGTCAAACGAGAGCGGTTTGGGGGTATTGTTGCAACGGTAAAATCTGTATCTGCGTACCCAGTTATGTCAACAAGAGCAGCAGCAAAGGTGGGCAATGCAGAATTGGCAGATACGCTAACGAGTAAGACTGCTAAAGTGGAGGTTAGTGCTGAGTTATTGCCAGAAAAAGGCAATATGAGTGGCTATAAGTGGTCATCATCCAAAGGACCGAGTATGAAGTTGACGCCAGGAACGACAACAGCAGTACGGGTGAAAGTTGAAGAACAAGCGCCGATTACATTTTTGCTACCATTTTTGCGTGAGTGGAGTGGACTTCAGTCATGAGGGGGTAGGGGTTAGGGATGGACTGTTCTCAAGGAGGATCTTGCTTGCGGTAGGAATAATTGCTACCATAAAAGAAGCCTTTTATGGAGGTTTTCTATGGCAACGGTAGAGAAAATTAGCGTGGCGCTACCACCTGAGATGGTCGCCGTGGTTCGGAAAGCGGTTGAGAGCGGAGAGTATTCGAGTGCAAGCGAGGTCATTCGTGAGGCCCTCCGAGACTGGAAGCTCAAGCGTAAGGTAGAGGCACTTGAGCTTGATGAGCTTCGACGTCTCGTAAATGAGGGTATTTCGAGCGGGCCGAGCGTAGACGCTGAGCTTGTGTTCTCTCGCTTGAGAGCAAAATACGCTGCGATGCCGAATCAAGAAGAGGTTTAATGCAGCTTTCCTTTTCACCTCAAGCAGCACTCGACCCAATACTGCTCGGTTAAGAAAACTGTCGCGGAAGACAAGCAGGGGGTGCAGGGGTTGCAGGAGGTGCAGGGGAGGAAAAAACGGCTTAACCGACAAGTATTGGCACTCGACCTTGAAGAGATAGGGGATTACATCGCACGCGATAATCCCGAGAGAGCACTTTCGTTCTTGGCGCAGATCGAAGCGCACTGTTATCGGGTCGCGGAGATGATGTTGCAAAATATGAGTTAAAATCAAGAATCAGTTACTAATTATAAATATTCAGTTAGTTGTAAAAATATGGGTTAAAAATATGAATGTTAACTTAAAGCCCGAATACGAACAGTTTATTCAAACGCAAATTGCTAGCGGTCAATTTACTAGTGTAGATGAAGTGATGAATGAAGCTGTTAAATTGTTAGAAATACGAGTTCATCAGTTGGAAGCATTAAAAAGAAAAATAGCTTTAGGCACAGAACAAATAAAAGCAGGACGTGTAACGGATGGTGAAATAGTTTTTGCTCGATTACAAGAAAAAATTCGCTGTGTTGTTGAAGAGGCTGGCGAGTGAGCAGTTATTCTTTTTCGGATGAAGCAATCCAAGATTTAGATGAAATTTGTGAGTATATTGCTCGCACTAACTCTAAAGCTGCTAGCAAGCTTTTCGATGAAATTCGCAAAAAATGCAAGTTAGTTGCTGATTTCCCAAATATGGGGAAAAGTTATGAAAGACTTGCGCCTAATTTACGAGGATTCGTTTTTAAAGACTATCTAATATTTTATTATCCTAGAGAAGATGGAATTGATGTAGTTCACGTAGTGAATGGTTATCGAGATTTAGAATCTTTATTTTCTGATTCAGATGACGATTAAGTTCAAAGTCAACAAAATCAAAGCATTAAAAAGAAAAATAGTTTTAGGCTCAGAATAAATAAAAGTAGGACGTATAAATAAGGTTTTTCGTTAATTTTCTTTATACTGTGGTGCGATCGCCTGACTATAATAATGGGAGCACCCATTTTGGTAAATTGCCTGTTATAAATTTTATTACAGGTATTCTGGTACATAATGCAGAACAATCCTAGTAATTTTAGTGGGTTTGAAGATGAAGAAGTTCTTTTAAAGGAATTTGCCACTTCTAAAGGTTCTTTAGAAGTGGCAGCAGAGGTAAGTATTGAAGGAAAAACACTTAAGCTTAAAAATATATCTATCTTTCCAAAAGATGTTCGGAGGCTTGAATTATCAACTAGAGAAGTACTAGAGTTAAAAAATCAATTGGTACAAGAGGTAAAAGCTACTGGGTTTGACAGATTACAAATTACTGGGAAACGAGTTAGTAGGGCTAATTTAGGAAAAAATGTGGTAGATATCGACCTAACAAAAATTTGAAGATAAAATTAGGAGAAAATTGATGGAAAGTACAAAATTATTAGTTGAATCTTCTCGGCAGATGCTAGCAGAAGGTAAAAATTTAGAGTTTATCCTTAGCTTTTTAAGAAAACATGGATGTTCAAAAACTCAGTCGATTGTTCTACTAAAAGAAATTAAAAAAATCTCTTTAGATGAAGCGAAAAGATTGGTTCACTTCAGTCAAGAATGGCAGGATGTTAGTCAAGTTGATACAGAACTTAATGAACGCTTATATGAGGTTTTAATTAATGATAATATCAAAGAGTAAAGTCCAGTAAAAATACTTATCGTATTTGACATGATTAATGTTATTTCCTACTAAGCTTTTCAGCTTTGCAATAAATTTTGTTTGGAACTAAATTAAAGTATCTAAATAAAGCTGGACATAACCATCCTTCTTTTTCTTTCTCTTGCCAGCGATACCAGTGTCCGCCATACTCCTCCTGTGAGTGAATCAGCTCTGCCTGATATCCTGGGAAGGGATTCTGTGAAAATATAAGTTTGAACCCCATATCAGCATTAGGAATATTTTCCACAAGATTGTCAATCATCTGGGGTATTCCACACACAAATGGCTCCTTCTCTAATCCAACAGCTTTATCATCAAACACCCATGTATCTTCATATCGATAAGGAAAAATTACCATTAAAAAATTTGACATACTTTGAAGAAGTTTGAGCTACAAGCTAGTTTCTCATCAAATATTATGTTCGGTAACGTAACCATAATAAAAATTTCTTGATTTCTTAACAACTACTCCCTTCCCGCAAGAAGATTACCTACACACGTAGGTGGGGCTATGCCGTAGATTCGCGCTTTGTAGGGCATAGCCCACCCTACAAAAATCGGTAATTTTAGAACGGAAAGGGAGTAATCCCTATGCAGCGAGAGTTTAGGAAGTAGTCGATAGTACATGATGTTATACTAAGTATCAGATTGTCTTCTTTCCCGATTTTCTTGAATCTGCGCCAAAATATCATCCATAGTTATTCCTTCAAGCAATCGAGCGCGTTCTTGAGTATAATCTCCTTTATTACTACCAAACTGCTATAAAAAGTTTCCTTCCACAAGGGAGGTGCAAGATGTCAGTCTCTAACTAGTGGACTTGCATTATAGCAGACGAACTAGAGTGCGATCGCGCTTAGCTACAGTCCCGTCAATCTGTCGTTTAACTTAATCTCAAAAACAAATGGAAGTTAACAAAATTAAACGGCTTAATTTTTCAGGTGCTTACATAGATGCGAAGTACGTGGAAAACGTGGAAAATTATCCCATTCAAAACCGTACTATCGTCATCAATCCCCAAGCTTCAGATGCTCACCTCAGTGAAGTTCCTGCCAGTATTATTCCCGCTTTTTCATCCACTATTCTCAAAGATATTATTATCCAAAAAGCAGAATCTTTACTTTTGCTTGAAATAGTTGAAACTAACAACATTGGCAAGATCATCTCTGAAAAAGACTGGAACTTATTAGGTAATCTTGATAATTTTCCTAAAGATGTACCACTGTGGCGTTCTCCCAAGGATGAGGCGGGAATCGTAGAACTCGATCCGTATTTGATGACCAAACAATCGAGTACGTTTCAGCAAAAAGAAAGGTTTTCCGTTAAGATTAACTTATGGTTTGCTCCTTCTAATTCTGATTGTATCATCCATAACCAGCATGACTTTATTGAACTTCATACCCAAATCTTTGGTCAAGGAAGAATGCAAAAATTTAAAGTTAAAGCATTCAACTCCCTCTACGAAGATGTGTTAATGAGTCCGGGCTATACCACATCTGTTCCTTTTTGCCAGGTTGAGGAAAATCAGAAATATGTCTATCCTTGGCATCAATACTATGCCGATACAGACTGTATTTGGTTAGCGATCGAATATCACCCTACTAAAGCTAGCTAAAAAGCTCATTTGCCCAAATACGATCTGCTTCCTGTAAAGGTGGAATGGGGTCTTGGTGATAATCGATCGCTAAATCGTATCGCGCCTGGTTGTAAATTTGTAACAGCAAGCTTTGCAAATCGACTGACAGTTCTGCCTCTTTTGGCTTTAACGGGAGTGGGAATGTGGGAATTGTTTGCTGAAGATTAAACCCATACAGTTGCGCTCTTGGACGTTGTGGGGCGCGACTGACTAAAATTCGGTAGTGTGACTGAGGAACGTTACCCACCATTTCCATTGGCGTTCCTTCCCGCAATAAATCTATCTCCACCAAATGGGTTGCGCTCTCTAGAACAGCATTGCGTTTTTTTTCATAAGTATCGCGTCCTTTACCAGGACGCTTGTTTGTTGGGGATAAAACCTCAATTGCTGTAATGACTGCTCCTGTTGCAATATCCCGAATTTCCAAATAACTTTCTCGAATTTCTTCGGGAATTGGTAGCATGACAGTGATAGATGAATCGGATGCAGTTGTTAGGGTGGTAGTAGATTGACGACTACTAGACTTGGATACCACTGATGCATCGGGAATCCCAACTAATACCGCATCTTCCGGTACGCTGGTATAAACTCTCTTCTCAATTGCCACCCAGTAGTCTTGGCTCAGGTTTGACTCGATTGCATTAGCGATCGCACTAATCAATCGATGATGTACTTCTGGCCATAATTCGGGATTTTCAAGATAAGGGTTCATTCCCGGAAATGGAGACGGCATAAAACAGGCTTGTGTTCGGAAGTTTTTACTCTTCTAGTATATAAATTCTACGTTTAGAGTTTTGCGATCGCCCTCCGGAGCGTTGTTGATGCGAGCTACCTGACGACAGCTTTGCGATCGCACGGGGTAAAAAAATTTGATACATCAATCATGACTTTTCAAACATCCTCTAAAGTTGGAAGATGACCATCCTCAATATTAGTCTTAAAAGTTCTTGGCAAGTGTACTCCAAAACCAACTATTCTTGCTGCTAGGAACAAACACAATGCCAACCACAAAATATGGTTGCTGTGAAAGTGATACGCTGTAAAAATTGTAGGTGCAAATCCTATGACAAAGGCGACTAAGCTCACATTACGGACAGTCTCTCCTTCTGTTAAGCCTAAAAAGTAGGCTTCTAAAACAAAGGCAATGGAAGTCAATCCTAGAATAGGTAGCAACCAGAAAACATAAATGCTAACTAGTTCTGTGACTTCGCTATGGTTAGTGAACAAACCAAAGAGAGTATTGGGAAATAAAATAGCAAATCCAGCTAGAGCAATTCCCATTAACAGGCTAGTAACTACAGCAATACTCACGAGAGGCGCTAATTGTTCGTCCGTTCCTTTTCCTGTAGAATTTCCGCTCAGTGTTTCTACTCCAAATCCCACTCCTTCTGCTAAAAAAGCATTTAAATAGACTATTTCTAACAATAAGGCATTTTCTGTGTAAGTGGTTGTTCCCAGCCCTACTCCTTGATAATTGAAAATAACCATAGCTAGGAAAAAAATGAGATTGTTAATAAAAATGTTGTTATTTAAGGTGAAGGTAGATTTCAAAGCTTCAGGTTGCCAAATTTTTCCAGCTAAGGCTCGTACTTCTTGCCAACTAACTTCTTGAAACACAAGAATTAGTCCCAATAACAGAATGAGATACTGGCTGATGGTAGCGGAAATTCCCGCCCCCGTACTGGCATAGTTCCATTGGACAACTAACAAATAGTCAAGGGCAATATTGACGGCACTACTCATAAACGATAACAGTAAAACTGTACCGTTTTTTTCTCTTCCCAAAAACCAACCGAGCAAGACAAGGTTGATTAAAATAGCTGGGGAACCCCAAATATAGGCGTTGAAATAATTAATTGCAGCAGCTATGACATCTGGGTCAGCATTTATCCAAGCTAATCCTAATATCTGTAGGGGATACTGTAAGATGATTAAAGCAATACCAAGCCATAAAGCAAGCATGCTATTCCGCAATCCTATTAGTAATATTTCTTCCCGGTCTTCTCTTCCCACTGCTTGAGCTGTTAGCCCAGTGGTTCCCATCCGCAAGGAGACTAAAAGTAGGAAGAGGAAGCTGAGTAGGTTTCCTGCTAGGGCGACTCCTGCTAAGTAATGGATTTCTTGAAGATGACCCAAGAAAGCGGTGCTGAAAATGGTGGCTAGTGGCACCATTAGATTGGAGAGGATGTTTGCAGGAAGCTGTTGGAAAAAGCGTGGGTAATGGTTATCTTGAGTTGGTAATGTTGGATTCATTTTAGAAGTGAGTATAATTTTTTGTAGCAGTCAGAATTTAAATGCCGAAAATTGCTTGGATTCTTTTGCGAATTTGAATGAAGGGTGTCTCTTCTTTATTTGCGCTGTCCAATTTAATGCCTAAACGCCCTAATGTTTCTTGGCGTTGGGATAATTCTTCAGAAATTTTGTCGGCTAATTCTTGATGTTTTTTTAACAAGCTTTGGAGGTTAGTGCGCTCGACAACGAACAACGTTGTCTCCTCTTTTGTACGCAATGTTGCTGTACGGGGAGTTCCCATGAGTAAGGACATTTCTCCAATAAACTCTCCTGGCTGACGGATAGCAACTTGTTTGCCAATGGATTCAACAAAGACTTCTACAGAGCCAGATAAGATAATGTAGAAGGAATCTCCTGGGTCGTTTTCTCGGCAGATAACTTCGTCTGCGTTGAGTGTTTTCCGGTATCCTTCTTCTATAATGTGTCGCAATTCAATATCGGTTAAATGCTCAAAGTAGCTGACACGACGCAACAAATCGCGTAATGTTGCAGCACTGGAAGATTTAGAGACGGTTTTAGAAGTTTCAAATTGCGAATCTTTTGTGAGGGTGAGAGTTGATGAGTGAGTAGAGTCATCAGGAGTAGAACTGTTTTTAGACCCAACCGTTTGTAACTGGTGAATTAAGGAGGATAATGTAATTAGGTTACGCTCGTCTGCGATCGCTCTTGTATTATTGTTATTGCGATCGACCGTTGGGGGATCGTTGAGTCCTCGTTCTTGAAACTCTGCTTCCACTAGAAAAAACAAAGCGCTTTTAATCGAATCAACTGACTCTGGTTTATTTATCCAAACCAACAGAGCAAAATTTAGTGAATCTCCCTCAATTCCTTTAAGATGGACTTTGGGGTTTGGAGAGGATAAAACTCTTGGTTCTTTATAGATGCGAAGCAGCAGTTTGACCCAAAAACAGGGCCACTGCTGCGAGCTACGCTGATGCAGCTAGCGGACTTTGACTACAGGTTATTCCTGACCTTTCACCACATTATCATTGATGGTGTTTCGCTAATCAGCGTATTCCTCAAAGAACTGGCGACACTCTACGAAGCGTTCTCTACTGGAAGACTAAGCCTACGGCACGCTACGCTAACGCCACTTGCTCCACTGCCTATACAATACGCTGACTTTGCTGTCTGGCAACGGCAGTGGCTGACACAAGAGATTTTGGCTCGTCAGTTAGATTACTGGAAGCAGCAACTAGCCGATTTGCCCGTACTACAGCTACCATTAGACCATCCGCGACCCAAGAAAGGAACCTTTCGGGGTACAAAGCAATGTTTGGTACTATCTTTTGACCTGATACAAGCGCTCAAAACTCTTTCTCAGCAGGAGGGAGTCACGCTATACATGACCCTGCTGGCAGCATTCAAAACCTTGCTCTACCGCTACACGGGACAGGACGATATTGTTGTGGGGACTTTCAGCGCGAACCGCAACAGACCGGAACTCGAAGGGCTTATTGGGTATTTCCTCAACACCTTGGTGTTGCGTACTGATATGTCTGGTAACCCTAGTTTTCGAGAGCTACTGAGACGAGTGCGTCAAGTAACTTTGGGAGCTTATGCCCATGAAGACTTACCCTTTGAAAAGTTGGTACAGACACTTCAACCCGAACGAAATCTTAGCCAAAACCCACTATTTCAAGTGGCATTTGCTCCCCAACCCCCAATGCCATCTTTGAATTCGGACTGGACTATAAATCAGCTAGATATTCAAACCGATACAGCCAAGTTCGATCTGACCCTTGATGTAGAGGAAAGACCAGAGGGCATTATTGTTCGTTTGGAGTACAACACTGATTTGTTTGATGCCAACACTATCTCGCGAATGATAAGGCATTTCCAGACCCTACTTGAGGGTATTGTTGCTAACCCCAGATCTCGAGTTTCCGAATTGCCGTTGCTTACGGAACAAGAGCGACATCAATTGCTCTTTGAGTGGAACAATACTACAAAAGAATATCCTCAGGATAAGTGTATCCACCAGTTGTTTGAGGAGCAGGTAGAGCTAAGTCCTGATACTGTGGCAGTGGTATTTGAAGGAACACAGCTCACCTACCGAGAGTTGAACGCAAGGGCAAATCAGCTAGCACATTACCTCAAAACGCTGGGTGTAGGGTCAGAAGTTTTGGTGGGTATCTGCGTCGAGCGTTCCTTAGAAATCATAGTAGGACTGTTAGGCATCCTGAAAGCTGGGGGCGCTTACGTTCCACTCGACCCCGCGTACCCCTCTGAACGATTGGCTTTCATGCTAGAAGACTCGGCTGTGCCAGTGCTGCTGACTCAACAACGGTTAGTTAACAGACTGCCCCAGCGTGAAGCGCAGATAGTTTGCTTAGATACACAATGGAAGGCGATCGCTCTCTTGAGCGAGGAAAATATTGCCTGCGGCGTAAATGCTAAAAACTTAGCCTATGTTATTTATACCTCTGGCTCTACTGGAAAACCAAAGGGAGTAACCATTCAACATCGGTCTTTAGTGAATTACATCCATGCCGTCAGTATTGAGTATGAGATAGAGAAGTGCGATCGCATTCTACAATTCTCCTCTATTAGTTTTGATGTCAGTGCCGAAGAAATCTATACCAGTCTGACAGAGGGTGCGACGCTTGTATTGCGTACCGACTCCATGCTGGATGCGATTGGTGTATTTTTGCAGAAGTGCAGGGATTGGGAAATCACCGTACTGGCGCTGCCAACAGCCTACTGGCATGAACTTACAGCCAGATTTCACCAAGAAACCTTTGCACTCCCCCCATCATTACGCTTGGTAATCATTGGCGGAGAAAAAGCACTTCCCGAACGATTAAAAACTTGGCATGAGTTTGTAGGACAGCGAGTGCGCTTGGTGAATAATTACGGCCCTACAGAGTCCACTGTAGGAGCAACAATATATAATTGCTCGGCAGCCAATCCAGCATCAACTCAAGTGCCGATCGGTCGTCCGATTTGGAATGTCCAAACCTACATATTAGATCGATATCAACAGCCCGTACCCATAGGCGTTTCGGGTGAGTTGCATATTGGTGGTGCAGGACTAGCGCGAGGTTACCTCAACCGTCCCAATTTAACCCAGGAGAAATTTATCCCCAACTCCTTGGGCAATGAGCTAGGTGAGCGCCTCTACAAAACCGGAGACAAAGTTCGCTACCTAAGTAATGGTAATATTGAATACATCTGTCGCCTTGACAATCAAGTAAAGATTCGCGGCTTCCGCATCGAACTGGGCGAAATTGAAGCGGTGCTGAGTCAGCATCCTGGTGTAAGAGAGACTGTAGTCATAGCAAGAGTTAACCCTACAGGCGACAAGCAATTAGTAGCTTATGTTGTCCCCCATCAGGAAGAAGCACCCACAACTAGTGATCTGCGTCGCTTCTTAAAAGAGCAACTGCCAGACTACATGGTACCAAGCGCTTTTGTAACTTTGGAGTCCTTGCCGCTAACACCCAATGGTAAAGTAGACCGTCGCGCTTTACCTGCACCTCTATGCTCCCACAAGGAACAGGAAGATAATTTTATTGCACCAACTAAGCCGACGGAAAAAATCCTAGCAGCTATCTGGGCTAAAGTTTTGGGACTACAACAGGTAAGTATTAACGACAATTTCTTTGAATTGGGAGGACATTCCCTGATAGCCACCTCTGTTATCTCTCGCATTCAAGAAGCTCTTTCTATTGAACTTGCTTTGCGCCATCTGTTTGAATTACCCACCATCGCTTCCCTGAGTAAGGTAATAGAAACTATACGTTCTGTTGAGTCACAGGAGCAATCTTCAAGCTGTAAGAAATTTAACACCCTACCACCTCTCGCCCATCAGAGAGAAAACGCCCTTATCCCGTTGTCTGTTGCACAAGAGTATATCTGGTATGTCCAGCAGTTGAATCCTGACAGTTCTCTCTGTAACAGCGGTGTTGCTTTACGTTTCATAGGAACCCTTTCTCCAGAAGTGTTGGAAAAGAGCATCAACGAGATTATCCGCCGTCACTCCATTCTGCGTACTACCTTCACTGTTGTAGAGGGTCAACCCGTGCAGGTCATTGCCCCATCCTTGACCCTACCGTTAGAGAAAATAGACTTACAAGACCTACCTCCTACCGAGCGAGAAGCTTCAGCTCAAAGACTTGCTGCTGAAGAAGCAGATTACCATTTTGACCTTGAAGACGGTCCATTAATGAAGACAACGTTGCTGCGGTTAGCTCCAGAAGAGCATTGGCTGTTAATACCGATGCACCACATTATCACGGATGGCTGGTCAATTGGTATCTTTGTTCAAGAGTTAGAAACGCTATATAACGTTTTCTCCGATGGCTTGCCTTCTCCACTTTCGGAATTGCCATTGCAATACGCTGATTTTACTCTCTGGCAGCGGAAACAATTTAATGAAGAGGTACTGGAAAAGCAACTTTCTTATTGGCTTCAAAAGCTAGCTGACACCTCACAACCCCAAGATATCCTACCAAAAGAACAGCCAAAGTTCAATCCCCACATCCAACGCTCATCTTCCTATTCTCTAGTTTTGAGAGAAAAACTTGTCGCATCAATTGAAGCCCTAGGCCGCTCTCAGGGAGTTACTACCTCCGCCATCATTATTGCTGCTCTAAAGCTCCTTTTGTTCAAATGGAGCAAACAAAGCGACATTCTAATGGTGGCGACTATTGGTAATCGAAGTATGCCAGAAACCGAAAAATTGCTCGGTTGTTTTATTAATGACGTAATTTTGCGATCGCAGCTTGATGACGAACAAACAGGACTAGTTCTTTTAAAGCAGCTCAAAGAAACACTCAGTGAAGCGCTTGAGAATAAAGAAATTCCTTTACAAAAAATCATTGACGCGCTCGGCAGAATTAAAAATTTTACTCCTTCTGCAAGCGTTACTATGGTTCCTCCAGTCGAATATTGGAAAAGCTCAAGCTTAGAGGTTAAAGAACTGGTAACAAGTTCTTCTAAAGACCAACTCTGGGACAAAGATATCCCTCTAGAACTTTATGTCTATTTGCCGAATGAAGATTCTCAAATCATTGAAATTGCTCTATTGTATAGTACAGTTTTGTTCACTAATGAAAGCATTGAGCACCTGTTAAGTTACTATCAGGAAATCCTACAAAAGCTTGTTGAATACCCCGAAACTAAACTTTCTGAATTTTAGTGAGGTAAGGACTATTGATTTAAGGAGAGACGATTACAGCCTTCTTTACGATCGCACTCAAGTAATGAAAATTGCGCTTGCTTTTGACGGGGTTGTTACTCTATTAGCAAGGTGAGTCAAACTACAGCAATAGTAGCCCGTTTAAAATCAGTAGCCTCAGTGAGTTGAATCAACCTAAAGTAATTGCTAGCAATAGCTCTCGTAAATAAAGCTTCAAATAATTGTAGAATTTCCGGATCGACCACCCGTTGTCATTACTGGACTTGCAGAACTCGATGAGGATTACGAGAAAGAAGAAAAGGCTAACTGACACCCGACAATTCCTTTGCGAATTGGAAGCCAAAATTTGAGAATTGCTGCCATCGCACTTTCAAACGAAGGAGATGAAACACGGAACTCAACTGTTTGAACCAAGCAGTTACAGTGGAACTGGGGAAGGAATTGCGATCGAATTCTGAGCGATGGAAGTGCAGTAGCGTTGAATCTGTGAGAGGAACTGCCAGGATACACAAAACGTTGGTACTCTCAAATATGGATGAATCCGAGAAACTGGTGGGAAATCCAAACAGCGCTTCACCAACCTCTGCTGTAAACAGGTACTGTCGAGATCCTTGCAAGCTACCACTTTGAAGTTGGCTAACGAACACCGCCACTGAACCCGACTCAATCATCTATACCTGCTGCGGGTCATCCAGCAACAATACCTCACCTTGACGAAGAACTTTGGTTTCATTTAAAGCCGTGCGATCGTTCCTCATTTTCTTCTGCTCCTCACTATCAACCAGTTCACCCCTGTTCCCTAATTTCTATGCTTTCTGTCATTCTTCCCCAAATATTTGACGAACTAACACAAGCAATCAAATTTGAAATTACAGTACGATATAAGTGCGATACGCCAACTGCCTAGGGGAGTACAGACGTATCGCGTAGCAGCCCATACCCAACCATGACCGCTCTTTATTCTCTGATGAATGTAAAAAAGTTATGGAAGTTTAGTTGAACTGAGTGACTCTCCTTATAAAGAGTTCCCTAAAAGCGCTGCAATGTAACACCCTCATTACAGAACCGTACTCCTTCGCTCAAAAACCTAAAACTAGTGAGTAGCAACCAGGACTAGTATAGGACTCAATCCATTTGTTCTAAAATCAACTTTGAAAAGAATCCCTTTCGCTGCATAAATTCATCAAACGTGCCTTGTGGCATTATCTGTTAGTCATGTCATGAGTTTTCCCTTGTTTCGCCATCAGTTTCGCAAACATCCCCTCCTGAGAAGCTAACTCCTCAAACGTAAGAGTGCTGCACCACTCTTCCCGCCTCGAGCGCATAAATCCGGTCAGCATTACGAATTGTACTCAAACGGTGAGCGATCGCAATCCTTGTCACCTTCAACTTATCTAAACTCTCACTCACTATTGCCTGGGTACGGTTATCGAGCGCACTCGTCGCCTCATCAAAAAAGATAATCCTGGGCTTCAATACCAAAGCACGCGCAATCAGCAACCTCTGTCGCTGTCCACCTGATAAATTTGCACCCCCTTCTGATATTACTGTATGCATCCTCATGGGCATATTTTCCACATCAAGAGCAAACCCCGCCACCCGCGCTGCTTCCCAAGCTTCCTCCATGCTAATCAATGCGCCACCACTAATATTTTCAAACACAGTTTCACTATTAATGCGTCCATTTTGCAGCACCACTCCCAATTGACGGCGTACCGCAGAAACATCTAACCCCGACAAATCTTGTCCGTCATAGTACACAGTACCCTGTTCCGGAACATCAAAACCCAATAACATCCGCAGAGTTGTAGACTTACCGCTACCAGAGGGACCAACAAAAGCAATGAACTCTCCGGGCTTTGCCTCAATTGTCACATCATCTAGATTCAACGGTCCATCTTCTCTATAACGAAACGTCACGTGGTCTAACTTGACATATCCAGAAAGCCTTCCCGGATCGGCACCCTTTAAATCCACCTCTGGCAATTCGTCTACAATTGGTTTGGCGTGTGACCACAACACCCCAATTTCCAACATATCTATCAGTGTATTGCTCAGGGTTGTCACCCCTGTAATAAAACTAGCAAACGCCGTATTGAATGCTAAAAAAGTTCCCGTCGATAAGCTACCGGTTTGTGAATGACTCAACAAGCTAGCAGTCATCCAGAAAATCAAGATAGGAGTCAAATTGGACTGTAACAGATTAAAAGTGGCGATCGCATCTTCAATCCCTTGATTCAACCGCATCAGCTTGAGTTGCTGCTGATAGTGCTTTGCCCAGAAAGCAAACGCCCTTCCCTCCGCTCCTGTCGTGCGGAGTTTAGAAATACCGCCCACAAGTTCGATAGTCAATCCACCAATAGTCCCTTCGAGTTCTTCCATCTGAGTCGTTTTCTGACGTTTGAAATAGCCCGCAACACCAGTCACGACGACAGTCAGAAATACAATAACAGCAGCAACAGATGCTAGTGGCGGACTGTAAACAAATAACAGTCCCAAATTCAACAGGGAAAACAAACTCCTGAACAAAATATCTAACTTGTCCGCACCCAGCTTATCTCGAATCTGGTTAATCGCATTGACACGGGAGAGCATTTCCCCAGACGAATACTGGCGGAAGAAAGCAAGCCGCAGTTTGAGCAGCCGATCCCACATAGCTGCTTGCAAGCTGAAGATGGAATAGATTTCAAAGCGGCTCAAGTTAATTCCCTGAGCAAATCGGAAAATGGCTACACCAAAACTAGCAGACAGTAAGCCCAGAGTCAGCTGGAGTAACAAAGAGCGATCGGCATCGGGAATGGCAGTATCAATCAAGATACCCGTAGCTTGGGGAACAACCATTCCAGCTAATGCTCCGGCAATTCCCAAGACTACAATAGTTGTAAGCTCCCGGACTCGACCGCGCAGGGAATACTGAAACAGCGTCAGTAGATTCAGTTTCTTCTCTGGGAAGGGCGGATAAAACATATAGGCATTGGGAGCCAGCAGTTGAGCGGTGCGATCGTTCGTCATTGTCTTCTGCTCCTCACCATGAACTACTTCACCTCTGTTCCCTAATCTCTATGCTTTCTGTCATTCTTCCCCAAATATTTAACGAACTAACACAAGCAAGCAAATTTGAAATTACAGTACGATATAAGTGCGATAAGCCAACTGCCTACGGGAGTACAGCCGTATCGCGTAGCAGTCCATACCAACCATGACCGCCCTTTATTCTCTCATAAATGCAAAAAAGTTATGGAACCGCAGATGCACGCGGATGCACGCGGATGAAGCCGTACCTCATTGGGATGAAAATTGCTATAAATCAGCAGTTGTTACAGAAGCGTCTAGCTAAAGCTGAAATAATTCAGTTTCCTGTAGCGATACAACCACTTACTGCTCAAAGCCTTAACCCGGATTTCTCAAAAACTTCACCTGCGACTACTGCATTTGGTACACATTCATCAAGTAGGATTTGCATACGCAATCAGCATTTCCTTTGCTAATTCTAAGGCGCTAAGAAATTAGGAAACTTTTATTATGGATTCTTGATACCGCTCTGCGTCGCTGTTTTTAAAGTACAAGGAGGTTTTCTATGAATACAGAATCAAAGGTCTTAGAAGTAAGTGCAGCAGACATTACCAAATCTTTGTTATCAGATTTAGAAGAACTATCAAGATGTGCAGGAAAGCCTTATTCAGCTGTTTTTGCTGATAGTATAATACGGAAAATGCGTGAAATGGTTGATAAATGTATGGGCGATCCATATACAGAAGTAGTGATAGCGCTACATGATGCATTAGCACATCAAAATCGTTGGCTTGATTATACTGGAGAGCAGTATCAAGGCGCTTATAACTTATTTTCATCTTTAGTTGCTCGAGAAAAAATTGATAATACAGAGGTTGAAAACTCAATTATAGCTTTAGAAAATTTAGGTTTTAATACCCTACCTTTTAGTGTGACTTGCATAATTGGGGTGTGATTATTCCTCATTGTCTTCTGCTTCCTCACCATGAACTAGTTCAGCGTAAAATCCACCCATTTGCATTAATTGATCGTGCGTTCCTCGTTGTACCACAACACCGCGCTCCAGCACGACAATTTCATCACAATCTTTAATTGAACTGAGGCGGTGTGCCACAATCAAACAGCTACAACCTCGTTGCCGCAAGTTATTGTAAATAAACTGTTCTGTCTCTCCATCCAAAGCACTTGTCGCTTCATCCAGAATCAAAATTGTAGGGTTATGAATCAGCGATCGCGCAATTTCCAGTCGTTGGCGCTGTCCGCCGCTCAAGTTCGCGCCCCCTTCTAGCAGTTCTCCATTGTAACCACCAGGTATGGCAAGAATCACATCTTGAATTCTGGCATCAATGCAAGCACGGCGAAGTTGCGAATCAGTTACCGTCGTATCCCATAAAGTCAAATTATCGCGCACGCTACCTGAAAATAAAAACACCTCTTGCTCAACGGTAGCAACAGAGTTAACAAGAACCGATCGCTTAATGTCATTTCTCGGTTTCCCATCAAACAAAATCTCACCCGACCAAGGTTCGTAAAGCCCCGCAACTAACTTAGCAACCGTCGATTTTCCAGAGCCACTACCTCCCACCAAAGCCACTCGTTGTCCCGGTTGAATCGTACAGCTAAAGTTTTCAATCAAAGGTTTATTGACCTTAGCATATCCAAAAGTGACGTTACGCAGTTCAATATGTCCTTGAAGGCGAATTGGGACATCGTGAGTGGAGAGAGATGTCTTTTCCCTACCCCCTACCCCCTTCCCCCTACCCCCTAACATTGGGTCAGTATCATTTGCCAGCACATCATCCAAGCGCATAATATTACCCGCCAAGGTTGGCAGTGTCGTACCAAATCCCATCAACTGATTGATAGGTGTTTGAAAACTTGTTAATAGCGCTTGAAACGCCACTAACATCCCGATACTTGTCTGTCCATCCATAACTTGCCATCCCCCTACTGCCAGCACTAAGGTAGTTGTCAATGCAGTCAGGGCGTTGCATAAATGCGGGATGAATCAGTTAAATACAGGTATTTCTCTATACTTCAAGTAATGTAGTAACAATCGAA
>NZ_BAACAP010000094.1:0-17753 GCF_045865695.1 Scytonema hankhaensis NUACC26 | reverse complement strand
GGTGGTCGAAGCCGTTTTGAAGGCGGTAGGTTACTGCCCTCTCGGTAAATAGCGATGCCCAGCACTTGCTGATGTGCTTTAAGATTGCCACATGACCGATAATGTTCAAATATGTATCCTGCTGGCCTGCAAAGGAGGCCGTCAGTAAATCCTCTGCAGTTGCGCTCGATCGTACTGCATAGGCATTTTTTTCTCCAAGCTTAGAGAGAAGGCGAGCGATCTCTTCATTAATGTCTTCAGGGATGGCTATCCCTTCGATGACCCTGCGAATCTCACCGCTAAGTTCACTGATTTTATCCCGGTCATCCACCAATAGATGCGATAACCGAGCGAGTAATTCGTTAATCGACGACGTTTCCCCAATGATTCTTTTAAAGGCTTCAGTAGAAATACAAAAGCCATCTGGTACGCGTATTCCTTCAATCTTGGAAAGTTCCCCCAGGTTCGCGCCTTTACCCCCAACAACCATGATTTTTGTTTTGTCAATGTCCTGAAAACCAAGCACATAAGAACTCATATATTTACCTGCTTCTAGTAACTACTCTTTATTAACCAGACTTGCTAGGATATTATCAGAACATTACATGGCATATGGCAAAGCAAGATGCTCCACTCACGGGAGTTGCATTGGTTAAAGAAGTTTGTAGGCGGATTCGAGTAGCCCGCAGCTATTGGGATGCTCATAATAATGCCGCTTGTCGGGGCGAACGCGATCGCGCTTTAGCTCTCTACAATACTCTCACCAAGGAGCAAAAAGAGCAAATTCCCCAAGTGTTGCGCGTATGGCTGCGCTATCGCAGCGAAAAATATTTTGGCGCACACCGGACGCCGCCTAAATCAGCACGAAAATCAAAATAATCTTTACTTGATAATTCATAATTCAGCGCCGCATTGCTTCTCGACCTAGAATGAACAGTCCTGCGACACCCAAGCAGACAAACCAAACATACTGATACCAATACCTGGCAATTTGCTGAACGGTATTCAATTCGGGGTGCAGCGTGTTCAGGTAAAGCAGCAGCACAACTGTCATCAACGCCCCAAATCCAACAAAGCTCAAACCCACTTGAATACGTGGCGATCGCAGTTCTACATCATCGATCGTTTCTAAGTCAATTTTTGCCACCTCTTTTAAAGACTCTTCTGCAACAGATGAAGCTGTTTCCACGTTCCTTGCTATCTTAGGTGGTAACACTGGTATAATCGCCGCTACAGCTGGGCGGCGCAACCAAGCCTCTGTATCCCGCAACACTTCTAATGGCTTGCGAGATACAGGTGGTTCGGCAAATGGGACTTTTTCTGAAGCAGTTTGGGTAGTCGCTTGAGGTTCAAAATCCATAGCTTTTTAGGGGGTAGGGGCTAGGGAAAAGGGATTTTCCCGTGAATGACTGTCTTAAACAAACAATTTAAATCTAAAAAGTTGGTTTTCTATTGCTAACGGTAAAATTTTACTAATTTCTTCGCTGTCTTGAAATTGTAAGATTTGTACCTTTTGTAAATCAAATGGGAACTGTCCTTGCAATTCAGAACGCTGCATTTGTGCTAGTAAAATTTGTTCCGTTTTCTTACATTGAAGAGCATAGCCAATTTCAACACAGACGTTTGGACTTGGTAATAATTGAGGGCTTTGCTGCCCATCCATGCTTGTAATAGGTGTAGCATCAGCAATAAATAACAAACTCTTGCGGATTTTTCGCATCATTGTAGAATTTAGTCTGAGAGGAGCATCTTTAGGTCGGAAAGACTCAACAAAGGATAATGGAATGCGCGATCGCAAATTCAAAATTTCCAAACTTTGAAGCACTGCTTCTCGTAATGCTTGACTCGCTACAGGATACTCAACTTGATGGCATAAAAAAATCACTGGATCTAACTGTGCTAATAAAACCTGCTTGGTAAAATACATTTCATGACTAATCAAGTCAATATTTGCCAAGCAATAACCGCCACTCCCCTCAATATAAAACTCAATATTTTCTCCTTCCAAGTAGCGCCCAAACCAAGTTGAGCTTTTCACTTGTTCGATATCTTCTAAAAAATCTGCTCTTAATCCAGTTTTTAAAAGGCTTCTTTTACTGAGCCGCAGATCCGGTAGACGTTTTTCCAGTTCGTGAATTGGCTCGTAGTTTTCTAAGTACCATGCTCTTAGAGCAATAATTGACATAAAGCGCTATTTTAACTGTCCCCTGTTTTCTAAAGTTTGTACAAGCTTACACCGAAGTGTTACTTGAAAAACAATAACACCCAAACCCCTACTCGATGAGTGACCTCCTCTCCTTGTTCATTTTAGCTAGGGATGTACTGAGTGCATCAACTCTTTACAAAAGAGAGGATTCAACAGTTACAGCGCCCCCTGTTGCTCACCACTTGAGGAAGTATCAACTTCAGGTTTGGGTGTTATTGTTTTTTGACGAGACAGATGTGAAGTGAACAGCGCTTTTACCTCTTTTTCTTACGTTTTGACTTGACACACTAGCTGTTTAATCTGCCAGGGAAGCTTTATTAGCTTCAATTATTAGAATAACACCTTAAAATTAGAGTTGTTTTATTTGCAACTAAACTTTACTTTGTTGGCAACTGAGAATAAATATTATATCATGCACGTTAGGCGATCGCCAAGCGCGTATATTTAAAAACAAAGTTGATAGTTCGTAGTAGAGGCTTTCTAAGAAATCAATTATCCATCTTGTGGGACGGGCGTCCTCGCCCGTTCTATACTAGTGGCGGGCGGGACGCCCGCACCACAAGAAAAAGTTAAATATTTTTATGCTTCCGTCAGTCTTCAAAACCTGTATTCCCAGAGAAGAAATATTAGCAGGGGAACTCTCGCCCGAATTATTCGCCGCCAAGCTACGATTAGTTGTGGAAGGAAAAGCGCCCCACGTCTACCAAGACCCCACAGCCTTTTTTGGCAATACTTTTGCCACCGCTGGGTTAAAAACTCTCATTTCTGAAGTCTTCGGAAGGTTGGTAGGTGCGGCAGTCGGCTCCCCCATTATACGACTGGAAACTAGCTTTGGTGGTGGTAAAACTCAGTCAGGAAATTGCTTTATGGCATATTGCTAAAAATGGACGAAGCATTCCCGGACTCGACCGTTTCGCCGATTTGAATTTCATTCCCGACCACCCCATTCAAGCCGCCGCCGTCGCCTGTCAAGACCTAGACCCAGTGAACGGCGTTTACCATGCGGATACAGGTGTTACCACCTACACCCTTTGGGGGGAAATTGCATATCAAATTGGTGGGGTAGCGGGCTACAGCTTGCTCAAAGGTTCTGACGAACAGCGAGTTAGTCCCGGAACAGTCGTTTTAGAAAGAATCATACACGGACAACCCACCGTCATCATCCTAGATGAAATCGCCAGATATTTGCGAGCAGCCAAAGCGACAGTTGTTGGTAACAGTGATTTAGCTCAACAAGTTGTGGCATTTTTATTCTCTTTAATGGACTTAGCCGCAGCTTGTAACAACCTCGTCTTTGTCTACACCCTCGCTTCCTGCAGTGACAGTTTCGGGGAAGAAACCACCGAAATCCGGGAAGCCATTTCCGCCACGGCTCGTCAAGAACGAATTCTCAAACCGAGTACCGATCTTGAAATATATAATATAGTTAAACAACGAGTCTTTAGCAGCATTCAAGCGGACGCCGCCACCAACGCCGCCAAAGAATATTTACAAAGTTATAAAGCCAGCCGCATCAATTTACCAGACGGGTGTAAAGACGCACGCTACGCAGAAAGTATCGAGCAGAGTTATCCCTTTCACCCCGAATTATTTACCCTGCTGACAAAAAAAATCGCCTCCATTCCCAACTTCCAACGCACCAGAGGGGCTTTGCGGTTATTTGCCAGAGTCATACGTTATTTGTGGGAAGATACTAGTGTATGGATACCTCTCATTCATCCCCACCACATACCCCTTGGTATAGAAGAAGAAATCACCAGCGATTTAACCGCCCGTTTGGAACGTCCTTTGTTGCGTATTACTCTCCAAGCAGACATTTACAATCCTACCGGGAGAGAAGCTCACGCCCAGTTACAAGATGGCGAATGGAAAGCAGCTGGTAAACCTCCCTTTTCCACCTGGGTTGCACGTACCATTTTCTTACACTCCATCAACCAAGGGACAGCAGCTGGTATTCGTCGCGCTGAATTAAATTTGTCTCTGCTGACACCAGGGTTAGAAATTGGTTTTGTCGATACGGCTTTAGAAAGACTGAGTGAAGTCGCTTGGTACTTGGAAAACGATCCCATGACAACTCTGGCTCGTTTCAAGGAAGAACCATCCATCAATAAAATTATTGCCGAAGAAAAAGCTCAAATTGGAATTACCGAGGCGAAAGACGATTTGCGAAATCGCCGCGATACCATTTTTGCTGATAAATTCTTCAAGCTTGTTTCCGCACCAGAGTCACCCGCAGATGTGGATGATGTCTCCGATAGCATCGCCCTCTGTTTAATTGACTTTAACAAAGCAACGATTTCTGCAACAACGGAAGGTCCGCCATCCATTGTGGAGAAAATTTTCAATGAAACAGGCGAGTCGGGTAAGTTTCGCACGTTTAGAAATCGCTTGTTATTCTTAGTCGCTAACAAGCAGGAATTAGAACGCGCAATTGACAATGCTAGGGAATTTCGTGCGATTCAGAACATTTTGAATTCTCCCAATCGCTTGCAAGATTTATCGGAAAGCCAGCTCAAACAACTCAAAGATAAAAAAGGTTCTCTCGATCTAGGGGTGAGAGTTTCCTTAACCAATGCCTACCGCCATTTATTTTACCCAGCTAACGACCCTGTAAAAGCTGCCAAAGGTTTGATGCACCATCCCCTCTCTGCACAAGATGCGAGTGATGTCAAGGGGAAAAACAACCAACAAGATGTGATTTTAAAGGCACTGAAAGATTGTCAAAAAATCCGTGCTGATGAAGCACCACCATATGCGCCTGCTTATATTTTGCAGAAAGTCTGGCTGGCTGGGTTAACTTATTGGACAACGAAAGCATTGAAAGAAGCTTTCGCCAAAGACTTAAGTTTAAATATACTCCTTGAAGGTGAAATCTCCAAGCTTCGAGATACCATTCGCTTGGGGTTGCAAACGGGGAGTTGGGATATGAAGGTGGGAGAAAAGGTATATGTGAAAACGGATGACGGTAAAATTAGCTTACCTGACTCCATTGAGTTTGACCATCGCATGGTACTTTACCGCCGAGGAATTCTCGAACTACCGAAACCGCGAGAAATTGAACTCAACGCCCAAGTCATGTCCAGTACCGATCGACTCAAACCCGTGCGGGTGCGGTGGAGAGCATTGGGAGCATTGACAATTAAGCTTTATCAAGATGGGAATGAGGTAGGCGGAGAATTTCGTCCTTCTGATGAGTACGAGATCGCGATCGCTAAAACCGTAACTTTTAAAATTATCGCTGACTATGGCAATGGTGAAGTAGAAGAAAGAGAAACCCAAGCCAAGGTATTGGTTTACGGTACTGGAAACCAACCCACTCCAGGAAGTCACGAAGCGACAAGTGGTTCTTGGGGCAATTATTCTTTATTCAAAGCAAAACCAGAAGAATTTGACTTAGAGGGTACTCCAAACAGCGTGTTTGCCCAATTGAGCGATCGCATCCTTGACAATCAAGCCCAAGGGATTCAGTCGCTCGAACTTTCCGTTGCAGAAGTGATGGACTACCGCAAATTGATGACAGCGTTTCCCCTGTTGATGAAATTTCCCATGCAAATCGACCAAGTAGCCACCATTAGCCTTGGAGAACAGTTTACACGATTGGAGTACCAAGGACCCTATAAAGGATTTCAGAGTTTTCAAGCGGCTATTAACACCTTACTTAGCAGTCCGGAGGTAAAAGCCGACGTATCCCTCAAACTCATATTTCAATTTGCATCACCAGTAGAACCAAACGGCACAGAAATCAGTAATATCAAAAGTACCCTGAATCGGAATCCGGTTGACAGGCTGAATTTGACAGCTAAAGTAACGTACTAGAGATGCAAGAATTTCAATTGCGAGTGATTCCTACAGACAACAATAACTTTGCCCTGGAGTTGTATCAATGTGCTTATAAGAAAGCCGGAGAAAAAAAGCGTCCTTCAGCAAAACGCATTGGTAGACTCAAGGGGAATGCATTAATGCAGGTGAAACAGGCAATTTATGATTGTTTAAAAGCGAATAATTATGACCCAAAAACTTTGACTCATAATCGCCAAACACCTTATATTTTAAATGAAGAATCGGGGATAAATTTGGCATTGTTGTTTCAAACCTTGCAGCCGCTTTCCAAAGTAGAACGTATTGCGAATATTGCACAGGGAATTAGGGCTATGAGTTATGAGGAATCCCATTATTGGTTTGCTAAAATTAGTAATGGGAAACGCAATCAGGCTTTGAAAGCAATTCGAGTTTTGCTTGGCGATCGCTAAGCACCTTCCTTCGTTCGTAGTTGCGCTTTAGCGCATGTATTTCAACTACCAACTAATGCAATCGCGGATACTCCTTTCCCCAAAAATTACTTAAAAAACCGCAGAGGCGCAGAGGACACAGAGAAAAGAGGAGAAGAAGAACGGTAATCTTATAGCACCAAAGGGGAATAAAACTGTTATACAAAATCCGGTTTTCTAACCCCTTTAGATTAAATAGCATTTCTACTGACTCCCCAGCTATAATATTTAGTCATGTTGACTAATAACAGTTAACTGAATTGAATATTTCCTTCATAAATCTCTCCCAATCAAGCTATGCTAGATGAATCTGCTTTAGAACAACGTTTAGTAAATCTGGAACACACGGTAGCCGAACTCAAGCGTCAGATGTCAGCAGTTCCAACAACAGATAATTGGCTAGAAAAAGTAACGGGTTCCGTTTCCGACGAGCAAACTTTTCTTGAAATTTTAGAGTATGGTAAATTCTTACGTCATGCAGATAAACCAGTAGATGAAACGAGCGAGCAAGAGTGAAGTACTTATTTGATACCGACCATATTAGTTTTTTACAACGGCGATCGGGTTCTGAATACGCAAGTTTAGCGGCTCGAATTGCCACATTTTCACCAGGAGATTTTGCTTTTTCTGTTATTAGCCTTCACGAGCAGGTTCTCGGTGCAAACGCTTTTATTAATCGCGCTCAAACATCGGCTGGAACAATTCGAGGATATGATACACTGCTAGAAATTCTTCAAAGTTTCTCCATTGCTCCAGTGTTACCATTTGACACAGGAGCAGCAGTAATCTTTGATGAACTAAGAGCACAACGCATTCGGATAGCTACAATGGACTTGCGAATCGCATCAATCGCTCTTGCAAGGGGTTTAATTTTATTAACCAGAAATACTCGTGATTTTAACCAAGTACCGGGTTTGATTACCGAAGATTGGACGGTTGACTCATAACTATGGACTCATGCAAGAACTCCAGTGTTACAAATAGAAAGCAGGCGTTGACTGCAAACACCTCCAATGGCATTTCTAGCTATCTCAATCCATAATGGTGAAAATAAGGTGTAGTAATACCAACTCTCCATGACTGACTCAACCCCAAAACGCCCCTCTGTCTTCATTGAAAAAATGATGCCCGTACAGGTATTAAACGAGCAAGTGATGACATTCGGCAGGGAAGACGAGAGCGATCGCCCCTAGCGCGACGACTCCGAGAAATGTTACTACAGTCCAAGCAATCGTTATTTGCACGCGGTTCCACATTGATAATGCTGCGTTCTCGTGCAAACCTGAATTGATGACACAATTGGAATTCTGCTGGATACAGCCCTGTAAACATCATCATAAAATCGTTCACAGCTTGCTCAGCAGACTTAACATTGAGTGTAATGACGCTAGGTTGAGCGATATCTTCATCCTCAACATATCTCTGAGTTCGCTGCTCTTTCTCACTCAAAGCTTCTTGTTGTAACCTACCAGCCGGAATCAATTCATGACAATGTAAGCAACCACCGTTAGCGTAAGGAAGTACAGGTCGAGTAGTAGTAAAAATATCGCTAATTTGCTTTGTTTGCTTATTCACAGAAACCTTAGCACCAATCTGAACTCCTGGAATCAGGTACTGATGCACCAGTGCGTTAAAAACTAGACGGCTTTGCATCGAGTCTGCTGCCAAGAATAAGAAATCAGCATCTACCAACAACCGTGCGATCGCTTCATCAACTATATTTCCCACAACTGCATCATAGCAGATGGAGGGATTGGCTTGTTTGGCAACCCGACGAGCAACATGAACTTTATGAGTAGCCAATTGCTTGCCAAGTTTTTGCAACCAAGGGATAGACTGTTTGATTAACCAAGTCATTGCATCCCTATGCGTTGCACCAACAATCCGGGGAAGATTAGTTAAATCAACGCGGTCAAAGTCGATAGCGACTATATGTCCAACTCCCAAGCGGGACAACCATTCATTGATTAATGAACCTCCTCCCCCAAGTCCGATGATTCCCACCTTTAAATTGGCAAAAATTTCTTGTCCAACATCACCAAACAATCGTGCATGGCGATCGTACATGGGATTAGTGGCACACACTTTAGCTTCAGGCGAAGGATAAAGTTGCCGAATATGTGAACCGATAATGGTCATGTGGTGGAGTTGAAACCGACCAGAGGAAGTCCAAATATCTCCTGCTACCGCGTTTTTGGCAAACACTAACGCCCCTACTGGACCACCACGAGTAATATCGAGCAGCGCTGGATATCCTCGTTCATGAGATGCTATATCATCAGTCGAAAAACAAACTTTATCTGTACCGCCATGACAGTGTACTGCCAGGTAGCAGAGATTTTGTTCTGCACAGTAACCCGATATCTTAGCTACAAACTGTGCAGTCAAGCCAATTCCGGATACTGAAAATAAGCGGGTTGATTTTGAATTGGTTAAAGGAAAAAAGGGGAGAGGGACAACAATTCAAACTGATGATGGTGAATACAATCCAGATGATCTTAACAGCAGATTCTCGTCCTGTGGCTGATAAAGTAGCACATCCCTATCCAGCTGCTAATAAAGAAGAACTAGAAGATACTTCACGCCGCATTAAACCCCCTGGTATTGACTTGTGCTTAACCGCTTACGGTTGTGCGTTAAGCGTCTTTACCCACCATAGTTCCATCCTCGACAGTGCAGGTAATCCAGTTGAACCCAAAGCAGCATTTGAAGAAGTACGCCAAGCGATCGTCGAATACCGACTGCAAAGTTTGTTAGAAGGTAAAGACTTCAACGGTATCGACCCCTTAACCCAATGGTATCTTCTAGCATGGGATACCTTTGAAGCAAGAGAATTTCCCT
This sequence comes from Scytonema hankhaensis NUACC26, assembly GCF_045865695.1. Classification (NCBI taxonomy): domain Bacteria; kingdom Bacillati; phylum Cyanobacteriota; class Cyanophyceae; order Nostocales; family Scytonemataceae; genus Scytonema; species Scytonema hankhaensis. Next base: position 8,459 of record NZ_BAACAP010000094.1, on the reverse strand, counting down.
TCGATGAAGCCAGACAACTTGCATTAGTGCCACCCGTGAGAGCTTTATGGGTCGTCGCCGCGAACTTCAAAAGTGCTTGCGAGTCCTTAAAACCTTTCCCAACTCTGAAATAGGAGTATTGATTCAGGGATGGGGAGGTAATGGAAAAAGTACAATCGCTGCCAGGTTATGCGATCGCCTTTCAGACTATGAAAAGGTTGTTTGGTGGCGACAAGTCGATGAAACCAGTCTAGTTAATAAGTTGGCAGCTCATTTAAGAAATAGAGAGCAAAGAATCGCCCTGAAAAACGGTCAAGACGAGTTAAAATATCGCTTACGAGACACTTTGGAAACGGTTTCCCCTTTATTATTTATCTTTGATGATTTTGAATGGAACTTGGACTATCGACAAGGTAAGTACATACTCACGCCAGAGTTAGCAGAAATCTTAACAGCATTAGACTGGGCAATTCGGAAGACAAATTATTACCATCGAATCATCATTACTTGTCGTTATGAATTTGATTCCGATTTACTGCGCTCATTCTATTGTTTGAGGAGCTTACGCTCTCTGTAGAAAGCGGACTTACAGAAGAAGTTGAGACGTTTGGATAATTTCAACTCGGATAAGATAGATGAAAGTTACATCGAACGCGCCCTAAAATTAGCTGATGGCAATCCCCGTTTACTAGAATGGCTTAATAATGAAGTTCTCTCAGGCGACGCTATTAATACTAAACTTAGTCAGTATGAAAACAGGTCGGAGGAATGGAAGGAAAAAATTATTTGGGAATTGGAAAATCAACCGAAATTACAGCTTGATGAAGTCATTGAGAGAGTAATCAGCCCTTTGCTAGTTTATGAAATTCCTGTTCCGCTATCAGCTTTATCAGTTTTGTCTGAGCTAATTTCTTGTTATCAAGAACAATTGAAAAGAGCAATAAATTTAGGACTGATAGAAGTTAGTCTTGAACCAGACGAAACCAAACAGATTTATCGAGTTTCGCGTATCTTACCTCACATAATACCCACTATTCGGTTACCCGAAAAACCAAAAGTATATTCATTGTATCGTAAAGCCTCAGATAAACACTTTCTAGAAAACATAAGCAGTTCACCAATTTCGATACCTCGAACAACTTCATTTTTACTTTGGGTTTCATAACAGTGTGCCATGACAAACTTTTCCGCAACCGCCTGAACTTCTGTGGTTAAAGGTTCCCATTAATCCCAAGGCAATTGCATCTGTCCTGGTGATGTCTTTCTCTTCTTCCCCTTCTCTGTGCAGGTAGCGGCGTGTTATGGGATAGCGAAAAGCACGGAGGTGAGCCAGTATGAATGGCTGCTAAACTAGCGGGGGATATGTGTCAAACTGATAGAGAACTGAGAGAAGAGAAGATGGAGAAATTCAACCCCGATTGTAGCGACGTGCCATCTGAGGGATTTTCCGCTAACATAACCAACGAATTAAGGCGTTGCTGAATTTGGTAATGAATTATGGTTATAGCACGTTTTTCAATTTCCTACAAATCCCCGTAGAGACGCGATTAATCGCGTCTCTACATCAACGGGAATCTTGAAATTCATATCTTGATTCAGTAACGCCCGAATTAAAATTCCTAGAGAATTTAAAGCATTGGCAAGTCCTTGTCAATGAATATAAAACTATTTACCTAAGATGCTCGAACTCCGAGCGCCATATAGATTTTTTTGAGTTTTTGAGAGTCCCCGAAAGCATCTTTTTAACTTATGATTGGGCAACTCCAGAATGTTTTTACGAATTAATAGGAGTGGTGCGAGTGTTATGTAGAATCAGAAATAAATATATTTTGCACAGGCAATATCCCTTACAATTGCCGTTGATTGGAGAAATTCCACAGGATTTACTACAAGGAATTACCAAAATTTACAACCGCACAATTAACGAAGGACGAAACAAGAGGAGATAGAGAAGATTTTGTATGATTTTTGGATTGCCCTAAGATATGCCGAAATTTTTACGGGAATACCCTTGGAAAATCAGCTACTCCAGTAACACCCACAATACGATCGCTGATTTCTACATCCCTGCTTTAGAGTGTACCATCCAATACGATCGCAAAGCTGGCTTTTTTAGCAGTGCCATATTGAGTAAAGTCGCCCGTGGCTTAGGAGCAATGCTACACAATCAAGGGCGAATGCGGTTAATCATGGGCTGTCAGTTTAGCCCAATGGCACAACTGAAAGAGAAGACCAAATCCTTGATTCTTCTTTCAGCAACTCCCATGCAAATTGACCCGATAGAAGTCTTCGATTTGTTAAACCTACTTGGATTACAAGGACATTGGAGTTATGGAGATAACTTTTGTCATTATTTCGCCTCGCTACAAGCTACTGTCAAACAGGAAATCATTCATTTTTGGCAAGTCATGTCCAGCGATTATTTCCAGCGTGGCGGACAGCCTTGCCCCAGATTATCACAGTTTCTAACCAAGAGCGAATGCCTACGGCACGGCTTCGCCGAACGCATCCTCGCATACAAAATTCAAGACATTTGGCAACGAGGGAAAAAAATCGCCAATCACAAACAACTCTTAGCAGATGAAAACTTTATCAATACCTCACGCCAATACCTGACAATCAACACTCCTCTCAAAGACTTAATGTTCCGCCACACCCGCGACACTTTACGACAATACTATCGCTTGGGACTGCTAGAACGGGATATTCCGACTAGAGTTGTGCAAGATAACGCCATTACCGCTCGATAAAGTCTACGATGAATTACAAAAACCAGAATTACACGGTTACTTTTTCCCCCAGTATTTTTGATGAAATGCCTTCATTACGATTCATGAATTTTGGCGACCCTTTGTTTGAAGAATTCTTGAAATTTAATTGAAGTTCTACAGAAAAGAATAGCGCTAACCTTCCAAAATTTCTAAGATGTATTGCAGTAGGTGCTCCTGCAACTTAGTACAGGATTCCACAAGTTCGTAACGAATTAAAAATCACCCCATTCGTTCGTAGTTGCGATGCATACGAAGACAGCGCTACTACGAACCTCAACGCTACGAATTTATGAAAAGCTGTACTTGTAAAAGAAGAGGTAATAAATAATACTCAATCCCCAATCCCCATCGCCCCTTATCCCCAGAGGGGACCCCGAGTTCCCCAATCCCCATTGCCCCTCAACAAGGAGGGGGCCCCGAGTTCCCCAATCCCCAATCCCCAAAATCGGGAACTGTTGACAAGCGAGTTGCCGTCATTCTCCCTTGTCTCGATCTTCAGGGTATTTCCCCTTCCCATTCCGGGGATGCGTGGTTGACAATGGGTAGGATGTTTTTCAATATGGTTTAAAGTTATGCCCAAAACAGCTAATGAGTACGCAGTACACCTACTTATCGAAGGTGGACACCGAGAAGAAGTCCGTTTTCCCACTATTCAAGATTTTCAAAAATGGTATAGTGGGGAACTTATGCCTAAAAGTGCTTCTAACGACTTTATTAGCGTACCGATTAAGAATATTCAAGGCGAATATATGGTAGTGCGTCCCGCTCAGATTCTTGCTATCCGAGTGGAACCTGTTTTTAGTTCTAGTGTGGAAAGATTTGCATAGGTCATGAAAAGAACGCTTGCTTTAGTTTCTTTAGTTTCTCTAAGTTTGGGAATTACTCTAATCGCTCCGGTATTGTCGGTGTTTGCTCAAATTCCTATCTATCCACCCTATCCAACACAAAATCGACCTGAAACCAGGTCGCCAGAACCAAGCCATCCTGCAGGACATTCACCGCTAGTCCCGGTTGAGCCTGTTGTTGACTGTACTTCAGCTTTTAGATGTTTGGGTTATGACGAACAAATTTGGAGTGCAGGCGGTAGACAGGGTGATTGGAAGGCGCTGTTAACATCTATAGACAACAGTTTGCGTTATTTAGCAACTAAAGAAGCTATCGCAGCATACCAGAACTATCCTGTTAGAGAGTTTACTCTCGATCGCGTTCGTAGGAGTTTGTTGCGCTTCCGCGAGCTTGTTGTCAGTGCTAAATCACCTACAGATCTGCAAGCTGCTGTGAATCGAGAGTTTACTTTCTACCAGTCTGTTGGGAACGATGGTAATGGAACTGTTAAGTTTACTGCTTACTATCAACCAGTTTATTCTGCTAGTCGAACTCGCACTTCGGTTTATAAGTATCCAGTTTATGCTTTGCCACCTAATTTCAAGCAGTGGGCAAAACCACACCCAAAACGAGTTCAGTTGGAAGGAAGAAATGGTTTGCTAGGCAATCAAAGCCGCTTGCGTGGTTTGGAATTATTTTGGTTTCGCGATCGCTTGGATGCATACTTGATTCATATCCAAGGTTCTGCTCAACTCAACTTAACTGATGGCTCTGTGACATCTATTGGTTATGCAGGCGCAACAGATTATCCCTGGACAAGTATCGGAGGACAACTCATCAAAGATGGCAGACTCCCTGCAAAGGGTTTAACAATGCCAGTCATGATTAAATATTTCAAGCAAAATCCTATGGCAATGAACGCTTATCTTCCACGCTGGGAACGGTTTATTTTCTTTAAAGAAACTAACGGCGAACAAGCTAGGGGAAGCATTCGCGTACCAGTGACAGCAGAACGTTCTATTGCCACAGACAAATCTCTTATGCCACCAGGAGCATTAGCGCTCATTAACGCTAACTTCCCCTATCCTAATGACAGCGAACGCTTAACTTACCGTACTGTAAACCGCTACGTACTCGACCAAGACACCGGAAGTGCAATCAAAGGTCCGGGACGGGTGGATTATTTTATGGGTACTGGTAAACTAGCAGGCGATCGTGCTGGTGTAACAGGTGGGAATGGCACGTTATATTATTTATTGCTGAAAGAGTAGAGAATGGGGACTGGGGAACTCGGGGCCCCCTCCTTGTTGAGGGGCAATGGGGACTGGGAACTAGAAATTTCTATCCCCCTTCGGGTTCGCAGTCCCCTACGGAGGGAAACCCTCCTTCAGGGCTGTCTCACCAATCGCCAATCACCAATCGCCAATCCCTTTGCCATCCATCACGACCGCGACTTATAACAATGAAATTTAGCGAAATTATCCAAAAACTTGGTGATACTGTTGCTTCCAATAGCCTAAGTTTTAACATAGACCTTGACCCGGAAATTACAGGGTTAGCACCTGTTGATGAAGCAACTAATAATACTCTCAGCTACATAGAAGGAGCAAAATTTGCCTCTTGGGTTGGGAAAACAAACGCTGGCGCTCTAATTTTGCCTAAGGATGAAGCGTTACAAGCACAAGCACAGGAGCGAGGTATTGTTTGGATCGCCGCGCCCGAACCACGGCTTGCATTTGCTCGAGTCATTGCTCTGTTTTACCAACCTTGGCGTCCGGTTTCAGAAATTCATCCCACTGCTGTTATTCACCCAACCGCTAAAATTGGTCAAAATGTTGCCATTGGTGCTCATGTTGTCATTCAGCCGGATGTAGAAATTGGGGATGGCGTTTGTATCCATCCTAATGTAGTCATTTATCCAAATTCTCAAATAGGCGATCGCACAACTTTACACGCCAATTGTACTATTCACGAACGCACTCGTATTGGTGCAGATTGTGTCATTCATAGTGGTGCTGTCATCGGTGCTGAAGGCTTTGGTTTTGTTCCTAGTGCCAAGGGTTGGGTGAAAATGGAGCAATCTGGCTGTACAGTGTTGGAAGATGGTGTAGAAGTGGGATGCAATAGTGCGATCGACCGTCCTGCTGTCGGAGAAACACGGGTAGGTCGCAACACAAAGATTGATAATTTAGTCCAAATAGGTCATGGTTGCCAAATAGGTGCTGGTTGTGCTCTTGCAGGTCAATCTGCAATGGCAGGAGGTGCTAAACTTGGTAAAGGCGTTATCTTAGCTGGTCAAGCCGGAGTTAGCAACCAAGTGAAGATGGGCGATCGTTCGATCGCATCTGCACAAGCAGGGGTTCATAGTGATGTTGCTCCTGGAGAAATTGTTTCTGGTGCTCCTGCTATACCTTATAAAAGCTATTTGAAGGTATCAGCTATTTTGAATCGCTTACCTGATATGTATCAAACTTTAAAACAGTTACAACGGAAATTTAATAGTTAGTGGTTATATTGTACCTTTGCTAACCATGAATCAAGCTCATGACCATGAGGAGGGATATAATCCCTACCTAAACTACAAAAGCTGAAAACCTTTTGTTGACTTTTGATGTTTACCTTTAGGCTTAGATTTACTCATCTCAACCACTACTTCCTGAAATAAATTATGCAGATGTATTGGGACACTAGCAATTTCTGGTAACTCTGGTTCTAGAGGCTTGTCTAATTTTACCAACAGTGCATCTAGGTCGGTTTGTAGCCGAAACTTTGGACGTTGTATAACTATTTGTAACACTTTTTCTAACTGTATTGGGTACTGTTGGGCTAATCGATGCCAAATAGAAGCATTTATACTTCGATCTTCCAAGTAAAAATGAATGAGTTTTTTAGCCCCTTCTATACTTTGCCAAGCCTCTGTTGCTAAAATAGCTTTTATTTTGGTATATGTTGGGAGAAACATCTGTCCCCAACGAGGATGAGAAAGGGCCGTCAACTGTTCTGCTTTCTTAAGTTCAGCAGGTAAATCCACTTTTGGTATCATCATTTTACTGGTGTCTTTCTGAGGATTAAACATTTGCGTTACTGTATTGGGTTTGACACCCAATTCTTCAGTGATTTTTTTGATATCCTCTTCAGCAACACCAGCATATGTTGCTATTTCTTCCAATGATTTTAAAGAGTCTATACCTGCTGCCTTCAGGTATGTTTGTGCTAGAATTTCTTGAAAATCAGCAATTTTTTGATTGAGTCGATATCCTGGCATTGTAACTTCGTCACTACCAAAAAATTCCACAAATTGCTGATGATAGTGCTCCACCGATCGCCAAGCTTCTTCTAACAACTCCGGCGCATCCCCGTAGAGTTGGTCTTTATAATTGTCCTTAAAGTTACCAATAGCTACAGCCAGTTTTGTTTTACCTAACTTTCCCATGAGCATATAAAAACCGGAGAAAGTCCAGTAAGTATCAGTAACAGGAGCAATGCGAGTCAGTATAATTTCTCCTTTTCTTAATCGAGATGTATCTTGTTTGGCTCGATTATTGTTTAACTTGACAATATAGTGTTTGGCTGTTAACCAATTCATTAGTTCAAAGCCATCGGGGAAGATGTTTTGAACAGCAAATAAGCCAGTAAATGTAAGATGCCAATTTTTAATCAACTGACGCTCTTCATTCGTTAACTGAGGATGGCTTTGGATAAATAAATCGAGCACAGTGTATTTTCCAAGTCTCCCTTCTGTAATAAAGGAGTCAATGATGTGGTCTTTGTAGAAATTATCTTTGTTACCACTTTTAGACTTTTTCGCAGTATAGATTTCTAGTGCTTTTGCAAGTTCATTGTCTGCATCAAAAACAAAATTTGTTAAGGCTTGTTGTAGTTGGTGCGATCGCTCTAGTATGGCATCCACTCGTTTATCTTTATAACCCGACATTATATAAATTAGAGGTTCATGGAAAGATTAAGCATCTGCGTTGAGTAAGATACAACGTAAAGAGTTTTTGTAACAGAACCTTAAACTCTAACCCATTTCAACACCTTCGTGTCTTTGCTATAGCGGTAGGTTTCGCCATCCTTAGTCGTAATGGGTTTGCCAAGGCTTGCCTTGCTTCTGATAGTGTTAATGTAAATGCCTGTTAATCTCTGCATTTCCTGGTGAGAAAGCCCTGCACTTGCGCTGCTTTCTGATTGACTGAGGGATTGGTTCTGGGATGAAATATCTATTGTAATTCGAGGGTTTTCCGGAGAAGTAGTTTCTTTGACTTCTGGAAGTTGAGATTGTTGAGGAGGATTAGTCATAATTTCTCCAGCTTTTTGACGGCGGTAATCCTGCACGCTTAGAAGTCGCCAACTGGAATCTTGTGAAAGTTCCAAAACCCATTGATGATAATTAAATAAACTTTCTCGATGCCCAACACTGATAAAAGTTGTTTTCGTTTCTTGCAATTGTTGATATAAATTGCCTTCATTGTTCAAATCCAAAGCACTCGTTGCTTCATCTAAAATAGTAAAGCTAGGATGAGTAATTAACAATCGTGCAAAAGCAAGACGTTGTTGTTCTCCCAGCGATAAGATATTTTCCCAAGGAACTTCTGTATCAAAGCCATCGATTCGAGTCAGCAAGTTTTGCAGGTTGACTTGTCGCAAAACTTCTTCAAGTTCCCGATCGCTCATTTGACGATTTGTCTGAGGATAGAGTAACTGTTCGCGCAATGTTCCCAGAATTATATAAGGACGTTGGGGCAAAAATAAGATTTCTTGTCGATCTGGTCGCACTATGCGACCAGTTCCCGCATTCCACAAACCAGCGATCGCTCTCACATTCTCCCAAAATTGATTAATACTTGGAGAAGAATCATTCGTTGAGGTTTTATCAAGAAAACT